>CADAGG010000007.1 GCA_902787415.1 methanogenic archaeon | reverse complement strand
CTTCCACCGTCCCCTATGTCCTCAACGGAATCAAGGTCGGTCTCGGAGTGGGATGGATGTGTATCGTCGCAGCAGAGTTGTACGCTACCCCCCTCGGAGGTATCGGATTCTATGTTGCGAACATGATTACCTTCGGTGCATATGATTATGCATTCGCGGGAATCGTCGTCATTGCGGTCCTCGGTCTGCTCACCACCGGAGTAGCGGAGATGCTTAGCCGTATCATCAACAAGCGTATGGGGATTGATGCCTGATGTCCGAACCTAAAATCAAGATTGAGGGAGATAAGTACAAGGCCAAGGACAGGGTCCGTGCTGACCGTACCGACGAGCTCTACAAGGATATTCCCGAAGGCGGCACCTTGATGACCATCAAGGATCTCAGGGTCGTCTACCGTACCGATGACAGCGAGACCGTCGCAGTGGAGAATTTCTCACTCGATGTGAAGAAAGGAGAGTTGATCTCCATCGTTGGTCCCTCCGGATGCGGAAAGACCACCATCCTCAGGTGTATCGCAGGACTCCTGCAGCCTACCGAAGGAAAGGTAATGATCGGGGACAAGGAGTGCACCTCACCCGGTTCCGACCGCGGAATGGTCTTCCAGGATTTCGCACTCTTCCCGTGGAGGTCCGTAGTACAGAACGTCGAGTTCGGTATGGAGGTCGCCGGCGTCCCCAAGGAGGAGCGCAGGGAGAGGGCACTGAGATATGTCAAAGCGGTCGGATTGGAGAAGTTCGCCGATTCCCGTATTCATGAGCTTTCCGGAGGAATGAAACAGCGTGTCGGTATCGCCCGTGCGCTCGTCATGCACCCTGCCGTGGTCCTGATGGATGAGCCTTTCGGTGCACTGGATGCGCAGACCAGGAACATCATGCAGGAGACTCTGAACAAGATCATTACCCATAGTGCCAGGACCGTTCTTTTCGTTACGCACTCCGTCGATGAGGCATTGTATCTCTCCGACAGGGTCGTAGTCCTCAGCAAGAGGCCTTCCACCATCTATAAAATCGTGGACGTCCCGTGGCCCCGCCCCAGGGACCGTGCGGCACCCGAGTTCACCGAACTCAGGAAGAAGATCCTCAGCTATCTCGAAGAGCAGAACGTCATGGAGTGACGTTCTGCCCCTCAAACTTTTTCCAATTATTTTATAAATCCAACTTTGGAGTAGTTTTTAAGTCCCCACCAATATACCATCTTGTCAATCTTCTTTGGTTGAACGATATAGGTTGGGTGAGGACAGTGATAGCAAGGGTACTCGGCAGGCGCGGCATTTCTCTCATCGCCGTCGCGGTCGTGCTAATCCTCATCCAGGTCTGGATGGACCTGAAGATCCCCGAATATATGGGGGAGATCACCGACCACATCGTTCTCAACCATTCCGATGTCGTCATGCAGAAGGGCACGGAGATGCTCATCCTGGCCTTCGGAAGCCTGCTGGTGTCCTTCGCGGCTGGTTTCGTACTAGCCAACGTGTCCGCCCTCGCCGGAAGGAACATGCGCCTGATGGAGTTCGAGACCGTGCAGTCCCTTTCCGTGGAGGACATCAGCCGCTTCACCGCCGCCAGCCTCATCACCCGTTCCACCAACGATGTCACCCAGGTGCAGAACTTCATCGCCAGGGGCCTGCAGGCAGTCATCAAAGCACCGATCATCGCCGTCTGGGGACTCATCAAGATCTCCCATTCGTCAATGGAGTGGACCGCGGTCACCGCGGGCGGTATGGCCATCCTCGCCGTCATGATGTTCGCCACCCTGCACTTCGCTGGCATCAGGTACCGCAAGGTGCAGTGGTTCACCGACGCCGTCAACCGCAACACCCGCGAGAACCTCGACGGCATCAGGGTCATCCGCGCCTACAACGCGGAGGACCACCAGGAGGAGAGGTTCGACCGCTCCAGCCGGGAGCTGCTAGATAACAACGTCTCCGCCATCAAGATCATGGCCCCCAGCTACCCCGTGGCGCTCGCCATGTCCAACTTCGTGACCGTGGGCATCTACTGGATCGGGGCAGGGCTCATCATGGGCATCACCGGCCAGGAGGCCAGGTTCCTGAAGTACTCCGACATGATCGTGTTCACCTCCTACGCGACGATGGTCCTCACCTCGGTCCTGCTGGTGTTCGGCGTCATGCGCATGGTGCCCCGCGCCAGGGTCAGCTACGCCCGTATCAGGGAGGTCATCGAGACCGTCCCCTCCGTGGCCGACGGTACCATCACCGAGGGGAAGGAGAAGGGTACCGTGGAGTTCAGGGACGTGTCCTTCAGCTATCCCGGAAGCGGCAGGAAGGCCCTGGAGGACATCTCCTTCAGGGTGGAGAAGGGCAGCACGGTGGCCATCATAGGATCCACCGGTTCGGGCAAGACCACCCTGGTGGACCTCATGCTCAGATTCCATGACCCAGACACCGGTTCCGTAATGGTCGACGGGGTGGATGTGAGGGACTTCGTGCAGCAGTCCCTGCAC
The DNA here is from genome assembly GCA_902787415.1 of methanogenic archaeon. Taxonomy (GTDB): domain Archaea; phylum Thermoplasmatota; class Thermoplasmata; order Methanomassiliicoccales; family Methanomethylophilaceae; genus Methanomethylophilus. The sequence goes on along the minus strand of CADAGG010000007.1, from coordinate 11,940 downwards.
GACAGGATCGGCTACGTCCCGCAGAACGCCATCATCTTCTCCGGCTCGGTCACCATGAACGTCAACTACGGCGACGGTTCGGAAGGACGCACTATCGAGGACGTCAGGCGGGCCCTTGCCGTGGCCCAGGCCGAGGACTTCGTGGCCGCCCTGCCCGAGCAGGAGGAATCCCACATCTCGCAGAAGGGGAAGAACCTCTCCGGCGGTCAGAAGCAGAGGATCGCCATCGCGAGGGCGGTCTGCAGGGACCCGGAAATCTACATCCTGGACGATTCGTTCTCCGCCCTCGACTACAAGACCGACAAGGCCCTCAGGGAGGCGCTCCGCAGGGAGACCGAGGGCAGCACGGTGATAATCGTGGCCCAGAGGATAGGGACCATCCGCGACGCGGACGAGATCCTGGTCCTGGACGAGGGCAGGATAGTCGGCAGGGGGAAGCACCGCCAGCTGATGGAGTCCTGCCCGCTGTACAGGGAGATCGCACGCTCGCAGCTCACCGAGGAGGAACTGCTATGACCGAGGCACCCAAGGGAGGCAAGCTCAGTCCCGGCGGCGACCACGGCCCCCAGCTCAGCGGGAGCTACTGGTCGAAAGGCGTCTCCGCCCACAACATCTGGCCTCCCGTGAAGAGGCTGTTCGGCTACATCGGGAAGTACAGATGGGCCATCATGATCGGAGTCCTCTGCACCATGATAGGTTCCCTCCTGTCCACCATCGGACCCCAGTACATCAGGGAGATATCCGACCGCATCTACGACGGCATCGTGGCAGACTCATTGGACATGGACACGGTGCTGGGTCTATCGCTCATCGCCCTCACGATCTATGTCGTGGGCATGATATTCAACGCTTTGGAGCACTACATAATCCCCGCCACCTCGGAGCGCGTCGCCAACCTGTTCCGTATCGACCTTGCCCACAAGATCAACAGGCTCCCGCTGAACTACTACGACAACAGCAGCACCGGCGACATCATGAGCAGGCTCACCAACGACGCCGACACCGTCGGCCACCAGTGCGGCCTGTCCTTCAGCTTCCTGTTCTCCGCCCTCACCACCATCATCGGATGCATCATCATGATGGTGTGGACCTGCCCCCTGCTGGCTGTCATCACCGTGATTCCTCCCATCGTGGGATTTGCGATGACCAGGGTGGTCCTCCGCCGCACCCAGGGATTCTTCAGGGCGCAGTCCCGTTATCTGGGAGCCATCAACGGCCAGGTGGAGGAGAACTACTACGGCCACGCCATCGTCAGGGCCTACGGCAACAGGGAGGCAGCGATCAGGGAGTTCAGCGCCACCAACGACGAGCTCTACCGCGTAGCCTACAAGTCGAGGTTCATCACCAGCACCATCCCCCAGACCATGGCCTTCATCGGCAACCTCGGGTACGTGCTGGTCTGCGTGATAGGTTCCATGATGGTCCTGAACGGCGAGATCACCTACGGAGTGATCATTGCCTTCATCCTCTACGTCAGGATGTTCAGCCACCCCCTCATGATGCTGGCGGACGCCTTCGCGGGAATGCAGGCCCTCGCCGCATCCACCGAGCGTCTGTTCGAGCTGCTCGACGCGCCCGAGATGGAGGACGAGTCCGGGAAGGACCTGGATACCGGTAACACCAGGGGAGCGGTGGAGTTCAGGGACGTGTGCTTCAGCTACATCGAGGGCACCGAGGTCATCCATGACTTCTCCTTCAGGGTGGAGCCGGGAGAGAAGGTCGCCATCGTTGGACCCACCGGCGCCGGAAAGACCACCCTCGTGAACCTCCTGATGAGGTTCTACGAGGTCGACAGCGGCGACATCCTCATCGACGGGGTGTCCGTGAAGGACCTCAGGAGGGACCAGGTCCACTCCCTGTTCTCGATGGTGCTTCAGGATGCCTGGGTCTTCGAAGGTACCATCAGGGAGAACCTCATGTTCACCAGCCCCGGCCTCACCGAGGAGAGGATGATAGAGGCCTGCCGCGCGGTGGGCATCCACGAGTTCATCGAGAGCCTCCCGCAGGGATACGACACCCCGGTCGGCGAGAGGTCCGGCCTCTCGGCGGGACAGAAGCAGCAGATCTCCATCGCCAGGGCGATGCTCCACAGCGCGCCCATGATCATCTTCGACGAGGCCACCAGCTCGGTGGACACCCGCACCGAGAAGCACATACAGGCAGCGGTCGAGCGCATGACCGGCGGCAGGACCTCGTTCCTCATCGCCCACCGCCTCAGTACCATCCGCAACTGCGACAAGATCATCGTCATGAGGGACGGCAAGCTGGTGGAGACCGGCACCCACGAGGAGCTCCTGGCCAAGGGCGGCTATTACTACGAGCTCTACAGCAGCCAGTTCGAGAACTGCAGCTGAGTCCCGGAGCGGTACATACCGGCAGTTCTGTCGCAATTTTCATCACTCACTCTACGAAGTATTATAAAGGATTGACCGTTAGGGGACTTTGAAGTGGACCATCCTTCAGAATGATGGTCAAAAACGAACAAATGAGTTGAACTTTTATGGTTAGCACCGAAGAAATTACCCAGGCAGAATCTCAGGAAGAGAACGTCGCAGTCGAGCAGATCGAGGAGCAGCAGCCCGTCGAGCAGGTTGAGGAGACCGAAGAGGTCGCCGAGCCTACCGAAGAGGAGAAGGCACAGCTCGAGGATCTCGAGGCACAGCGCACCGTTCTCAACAGCGACGCGGAGAAGCACAAGCAGCGCAGGGACGAGCTCAACGCTCAGACCAAAGAGTGGAAGGCAAAGAGGGACGCCCTCAATGTCCAGGTCCGCGAGCTTGTCGACGAGGCTGGAAAAGCCAGAGAGACCCGTAACCAGTACAACCAGAAGGTTAGGGATGCCAAGGTAGTCAGGGACGAGTGGAACACCAAGGTCTCTGAGATCCGTGCTAAGATCAACGAGCTCAGGCCCGAGAAGAAGGAGGACTCCAACGAGGTCTCCCTCGGTCAGATGAAGAAGGACCTCGAGAGGATGGAGTTCCAGCAGCAGACCACCTCCATGTCCCCCGACAAGGAGAAGGCGCTCGTCAAGGCCATCTCCGATCTCGCCAAGCAGATCAGGGAGAAGGAGAAGGTCGAGGAAGGCGACGAGACCATCAAGGACCTGGTCGCACAGCTCCGCGAGGCAAAGGCAAAGGCAGAGGAGGCCCACAGGGCAGTCGCCGAGGCCGCCGAGCAGGCTCAGTCCGCTCACGACAACATGCTGACCCTCTACCAGAAGGCCGACGCCATCAGGAAGGAGGCAGACGCTGCACAGGCCAAGTTCGTCGAGTGCAAGCAGGCCGCCGACGAGGAGCACAGGCTCCACATCGAGCAGATCAAGTCTGTCCACGAGATCAGCAAATCCGCTGACGGCATCAAGAACAAGAAGACTGCCGCCAAGAAGAAGCGCGCAGACGCACAGTCCAAGCAGGAAGCCAAGGAGATCTTCGACAAGTTCAAGGCCGGAGAGAAACTCAGCACCGAGGACCTCATGCTTCTGCAGAAGTCCGGATACCTCTGATCCGTTCGGAAACAAATCCATTACCCTCCCTTCGGGGAGGGTCCAACTTTTACCTTCATCCTTCGTCCGTTAGGCACTTCATTCCTATTGTGCCAGACATCCGTTTTGCGTGTGCTCCGATATGCCGGGGCAGTTTGTTTACGGCATGCCTGCGGATCCGTTCCGGAAGGCCTCCGAGGCCATTACCCAGACAGATAATTCGTATGAATTACACTCGGAATCTTCCAACGGTGTGAAAAACGGCTGCGGATTTCGCAGTATATAAAGCGATGTGTCAAAGTATTAATACCTCTGAGATTAATCAAGTCTCCGTAGGGAACAATCAGTTCGTTGAGTGCATCCCATCCCTTCTGACCTACTGGTCTGTTCCCTCAATTTTTGCACTCTTAGATGCAGGACGGTACGTTATTCTCCGATCCTTTTCCGACCCCCATCTGGCAGGTTCCTGTGTTTCTCTGCATCAATCACTTTAATAACAGTCACGCGCATACGTGAGCGATTAAATGGTCCTAGACGGATTGGGAAAATCCCTCAGAGGCGTTCTTGACCGCATCAACAGTTCTGCGGCCATCGACGAGAACCTCATCAAAGATGTGTGCAAAGAGCTGCAGCGTGCACTGCTCCAGGCGGATGTAAACGTTCAGCTCGTCCTCAAACTCACCAACAATGTCAAGACACGCTCCCTCAACGAGAAGCCTGCCGCCGGCAAGTCCGCCAAGCAGCACGTAACCCGTATCATCTACGAGGAGCTCGTGAATCTCCTGAAGAACGGAGAGCCCATCGCGCTGAAGCCCCAGACCATCATGCTTGTCGGTTTATACGGTCAGGGTAAGACCACCTCCGCGGGAAAGCTCGCCAACTACTTCATCAAGAAGGGATTCAGCGTCGGACTCATCGGGGCCGACGTCTACAGGCCCGCGGCTCTCGACCAGCTCAAGCAGCTCGGCGCCAAGGTCGGTGCCGAGGTCTACGGCGAGCCCGGACAGAAGGACGCCGTCAAGATCGTGAAGGACGGACTCGAGAAGTTCGCCGACAAGAAGATCAGGATCATCGATACCTCCGGACGCCACGCGCTGGAGGACGACCTCATCGAAGAGATCATCGGAATCTCCAAGGTAGCACACGCCGAGGAGAGGATCCTGGTCCTCGATTCGCAGGTAGGTCAGCAGGCGGGACCCCAGGCTGACGCCTTCAACAAGGCGGTCGACGTCACCGGCGTCATCCTCACCAAGATGGACGGTACCGCTAAGGGAGGAGGCGCCCTCTCCGCCGTCGCCACCACCGACGCGAGGATCGTCTTCCTCGGAGTGGGCGAGCACATCCGCGACCTCGAGGCCTTCGACGCCGACAGGTTCATCTCCCGTCTGCTCGGAATGGGAGACCTCGCGAGCCTCGTCGAGATCGCCAGGGAGGAGATGGCTGACGAGGAAGAGGACATGGAGGCCATCGCCAGGAACATGATGACCGGCCACTTCACCCTCAACGACATGTACGCTCAGATGAAGGCCGTCAAGAAGATGGGTGCCCTCAAGAAACTGGTCGGACTCCTGCCCGGCATGAACAAGATGGAGGACAAGATCGACCTCGACGCCTCGCAGGCGAGGCTCGACCAGTACAAGGTCATCATGGACTCCATGACCATGCAGGAGAAGGACGAGCCCAACCTCATCAAGGGAAAGCGCATCGAGAGGATCGCCCGCGGAGCCGGTGTGACCACCGCCGATGTGAAGGAACTCCTCAAGCAGTACAACAACAGCAAGAAGATGATGGGTGCCGTCGGAAAGGACAGGAAGATGCGCAAGAAGATGCAGAAGCAGTTCGGCGCCATGGACCCCGAGGCCCTCAAAGAGTTCCAGAACAGCGGTGGAAGCGAATGAGGTACTTCGTCATCACCGGACACAAGGCGGCCACCGACGGCTCGTTCAAGCTGGACGACCTCGCGGGAGGCGCCGGCAGGATGGACATCCTGGTCAGGTGCGTGAACTCGGCCTTCGTGATGAGCCACAACCTCCGCAAGGACGCGGAGATCTACCTGGTGCTGGAAGGAGGGGAGGACGCCCCCAAGACCGTCAGGTTCCAGGGATCCACCGTCAAGTATCTGAACCCTGACGAGAGGAGCACCGCCTCCCTCATCAGGAACGCGCTTCTCAAGAAGGTGCCCAAGGAGGGCGAGATCAGCTCCTCCCCGGGCGTATTCATTTCAAGGATGAGCTTCGACGACGTCATCGACAAGCTCGCCAAACTGGGGAACTTCGTCTACCTCAAGGAGGACGGCGAGGACTGCAGGGAGTTCCAATTCCCTGAGAACCCTATCTTCGTACTGGGCGACAACCAGGACCTCACCGAGGCCGAGGAGAAGAAGCTCCTCGAGCAGGGCCCCTCCACCATCAACGTGGGCCCCTACAGCCTCCATGCGGACCACTGCATGATCCTGGTGCAGAACGAACTCGACAGGCGTCAGGCGGCAGGTGAGAGCAATGCCCTATGACACCCGCGAGGACGCCCAGAAGGAATACACGCTCAAGATCCCCCAGCACCACCACTGCCGCAAATGCGGAAAGGCGTTCGTGGGCGAGGGATACTACTGCTCCGACGAGTGCAAGAAGACCGACGGGGAGCAGGCACGCAAGAGCCTCAGGAAATACATAATCATCGTGGCGGCCCTCTGGATCGTCACCATAGCCGCGATAATCGTAGTGGGTATCTGAGATGAAGACCGCAGTAGCAGGAACATTCAACGTCATACACGACGGGCACAGAGCGCTTTTCGACCGCGCCTTCGAACTCGGTTCGGAGGTTTTCGTGGGCCTCACCAGCGACGCCATGGCGGCGCAGACCAGGTCCGACTTCCTCCCCTACCACCTGAGGGAGAAGGCCCTGCAGCAGGAGCTGTCCCGTTACGGCAAACCCTTCCAGATCTTCGTCCTCAACGACATCTACGGCTCCCCCGAGATCATGGACGATGTCGACGCTCTCATTGTCTCCCCCGAGACCGAGTCCAACGGATACAAGGTCAACGAGGAGCGCAGCACGAGGGACATCAAGCCCCTCATCATCTCCGTCGTCCCCCTCGTCATGGCCGCCGACGGCAACAAGCTCAGCGCGCACCTAATCCTCGAGGGCAAGTACAGCAGGAGCGGGGCCTCCGACGCGTTAGATGTTGTGGTGGGCTCCCTCAACCATGTGAAGGTCGAGGCCGTCCGTTCGGTGATGGAGCGCATCTTCGGCAACGTCCGCATCACCGCTGTCGATGTGGACAGCGGGGTCCCGGACCAGCCCCACGAGGCAGAGACCAGGCAGGGCGCCATCAACCGTGCCCGCGCCGCCCTCGGCGAGCACGACCTTGCCGTGGGTATCGAGGCGGGAGTCTTCGAGAAGGAGGACGGCCTCTACGACTACCAGTACTGCGCCATCGCGGACCGCGACGGCAGGATCACCGTCGGAACCGGTTCCGGGTTCATGTACCCGCCCGCGGTCGCCGACCTCGTCCGTCAGGGAAAGACCGTCAGCGAGGCCATGGACCAGGTCTTCGGACAGAAGGACATCGGCCACGGACAGGGCGCCATCGGCTACCTGAGCCGCGGACTCCTCGAGAGGAAGGCCCTCACCGAACAGTCGGTCACCGCAGCCATGGTCCCCAGGCTCAACGATTCTTATGATAAGGCTGACTGATCTCCCCGAAGATTCGCCGTACACCATCGACGAATGCAAGATCCGCGGCAGGGCCGACGAGGTCCTCATTCCTGTTTCGGAGGCAGAGGTCATCGAGGCTGTGAAGGGATGTGCCAGCATCACCATTTCTGGTATGCGCACGGGAATGTGCGGGGGTTCCGTTCCATACGGCGGAACGGTCCTCTCCATGGAGCGCTTCGACAGGATCCTCGGAGTGGGAAAGGACGCCCGCGGGTTCTTCGTCAGGGTGCAGCCCTATGTCACCGTGCGCCAGCTCAACGATTTCCTCAGGAAGCGCGTGTTCGACGGCATCTCGGATATAACGGAAGGTGCCGCGGAGGAGATGAAATCCCATCCGGAGGGATTCTTCTACCCCGTCGATCCCACCGAGCTCAACGGCTCGCTGGGAGGCAACATCGCCGCCAACGCCTCCGGGCCCAGGACCTACAAGTACGGCCCCACCCGCAACTGGGTCAGGCGCATCCGTGCCGTCCTCTCGGACGGTTCCGTGCTGGACATCGCCAGGGGAGACATAAGGGCGAAAGGACGCACCATGGAGATCCCCTTCTCCGACGGCCCCCGCCGCTTCGATCTCCCTACCTATCAATTCAACACCGAGGTGAAGAACACCGCCGGCCTCTTTGTAGAGGATGACATGGACGCAGTGGACCTCTTCGTGGGCAGCGAGGGGGTGTTCGGCATCATCACCGAGGCCGATCTGTACGTCATCCCCGCCTATCCGCTGATCAGCAGCATAGTATTCCTTCCCAACGACGGTGATGCCTATGCACTGTCGAGGGACTTCGCCGGCAGCGGCGTGACCCCCGAATTCCTGGAGTTCTTCGACTCGGGTTCTCTGGACCTCATACGTTCCTCCCGCAGGGACGACCCCCGCTTCACCGAGATGCCTGATAAACCTGATAATGCGGGTTCCGCACTGTTCTTCGACCTCCCGATGGACGCCTCCCTGAAGGAGAACTTCGGACGTCTGGAACATGTGATAGAGAAGCACGGCGGATCCCTCCGCGACAGCTGGTGCGGGTACGAGCTGAGGGACCGTCAGAGGTTCTTCGCCTTCAGGCACGCGGTGCCTCAGAGCATCTTCGACTACGTCGCTAGGCTCAAGGGTTCCTCCGCTCCGGGCATCAACAAGATGGGTACCGACATGTCGGTGCCGCTGGAGCACCTCGACGAGATGATGGCCGCCTACGACAAGGTCATCACCCGCTACGGGCTGGAGTATGTCATCTTTGGGCACATCGGCAACGGGCATCCCCATGTGGAGATCATCCTGAAGGACATGGACGACTTCGAGAAGGCGAAGAAGGCCTATATGGAACTGGCCGCCAAGGCCGTCGAGCTGGGCGGTTCCCCCAGTGCGGAGCACGGTATCGGTAAGATGAAGGTGGATTACGTGAGGATGATGTACGGCGACGGGGGCATGGAGCAGATGAGGGCCGTGAAGCGCGCCATGGACCCCGGTTACCTGTTCAATCCCGGGAACGTCTTCGGAGGTGAGGCAGAATGAGGTATCTGGTCTTCGTCAAACAGGTCCCCGACACCACCCTCATCGAAGTGGACGAGCAGGGCAACCTCCGCCGCGAAGGTGTGCCATCCATCCTCGATCCCTATTCGGAGCATGCCCTGGAGCTCGCTTTGAATCTCCGTTCCGAGGGAGATTCTGTCACCGTCGTGACCATGGGGCCCCCACAGGCGACCGCCGCCCTGCGCAGGTGCCTGGAGATCGGTGCGGATGAGGCCTATTTGCTGTCCGACCGTGCCTTCGCAGGTGCCGACACCTACGCGACCTCCCGCACCCTGACGGCGTTCGTCGAGAAGTTCGGGGAGTGCCCCGACCTCATCCTGTTTGGCAAGCAGGCCGCCGACGGGGACACCGCGCAGGTCCCGGCCGAGGTGGCCGAGATGCTCGGAGCGGACCAGTTCTACTATGTCACCAAGGCGGAGCCTTCCGGAGAGGGGTTCGAAGTGGTTCAGGACTACGGCGACGAGGTCCGTACCTGCCGTGCCCCGAAGGGTTCCGTGCTCTCCGTATCCGAAGGAGACATCAACCGCCGTTTGCCTTCCATAGAGAGGTATCTGCAGGCCTCCGCGATGGAGATCAAGGTGCTCGACCGCATAGCTCTGGGTCTAGGGAACTTCTCCGTCGGGAACAAGGGTTCCCGCACCAAGATTGTCAGGTCCGGCAGCGTCCGTTCGGAACGTTCCTGCACTGTTGTCGACGGGTCCGATCCCGCCAAGGCAGCCACTCTTATAAGGGGGCTGTTCTGATGGGATGCGATTCCTGTTCTTCCGGTTCCTGCTCCACCAAGCCCAACGACGGACTCCCTCCGGGAATGCTGCAGAAGTACCGTCTTAACATCGACCGTTCTGACGGTTTCCTGGTGTGGATCGAGACTGAACGCGGTCCCGACGGCAGCATCCGCGTATGCGACCACTGCAAGGAACTGCTCGGCAAGATCCGCGAGATGGATCAGGGGAGATCAAGGGTGTGGGGAGCCATATTCGGGCATCTCGAGCTCAAACCCCTCTACGGCGAGTTGTATTCGTACGGGGTCGAGACCCTCTACGAGGTCCACGACAAGGCTCTCAGCACATTCCATCCCGAGGCCTACGCCGACAATCTGGCACAGATCATAATCCGCACCGAACCAGCCGTGGTGCTGTTCGGTGCCACCCCCCGCGGAAGGGAGCTCGCGCCCCGCGTGGCGGCGAGGCTGGAGACAGGACTCACCGCGGACTGCACCGAGCTCTCCCTGGACGACAGGGTGCTCAGCATGACCCGTCCCGCCTTCGGAGGCAACGTGATGGCCACCATCCAGTCGACCACCTTCCCCCAGATGGCGACCGTACGTCCCGGCGTGTTCCCCGTCCCCGAACCGTTCAGGGAGGGCAAGGGCACGGTCATCTACTGGCAGAGCACCTGCCGCAATCTGAAGGACATCATAGCTTCCGAGACCAAGGAGTCCGCAGGCGGGGACATCTCCCGCGCCAAGGTCCTGATCTCGCTCGGCGCAGGCGTGAAGAAGGAATCCATAGCCGTGGCGGAATCCGTGGCCCGCAAACTGGGAGGTTCCGTTTCCTGCTCCAGGAAGCTGGTGGAGAAGGGCTGGTTTGACCAGTCCCACCAGGTAGGTCAGTCCGGTAGGTCGGTGGCTCCCGATGTGTATCTAGCATTCGGTATCTCCGGGGCCATTCAGCACCTCGCGGGGATCTCCTCCGCCAAGAAGGTCATAGCCGTCAACAAGGACCCCGATGCCCGTATCGCCGAGGTCGCCGACCAGCTCATCGTCGGGGATGCGGATGCCATCCTCAGGGAATTGGACGCCTCGCTGTGAGATGCCTAACACTTATCAACTATAGTTAACGGATGTTGACATTTCCTCGAAAACAGACCAATGTTTATTAATCGAGGGTCAATTTTGCAGAATATGGCAAACGGGCCACAAAAACGCGTACTCGCAATTCACGACATCTCCTGCGTCGGGAAATGTTCCCTCACCGTAGCGCTTCCGATCATCTCCGCAGCCGGGCTCGAGGTTCCCAGTCTTCCGACTGCGGTCCTCTCCACCCACACCGGAGGATTCACAGGATTCACCTACCGCGACCTCACCGAGGACATGATCCCCATCCTTGAGCACTGGAAGTCCCTGGGCCTGCAGTTCGATGCCATCTATACCGGTTTCCTCGGTTCCTTCGAGCAGATCGATATCGTTTGCAAGATCATAGACGAGGTCGGCAAGAACGCCAAGGTCTTCGTGGACCCCGTCATGGGAGATGCCGGAAAGCTGTACAGCGTTTTCCCCGACAACTTCCCCGAGGGCATGAAACGCCTTGCCCACAAAGCCGATGTTCTGCTGCCCAACATGAGCGAGGCGGCCTTCCTCCTCGGCGAGGAGTACAGGCCCGGGCCCTACACTGAGGAGTACATAGAGTCGCTTTTGAAAAGGCTCTCCGGACTGGGCCCCCGCAAGGTGGTGCTCACCGGCGTATTCTTCGACGACAAGAAGCTCGGCGCGGCCTGTTACGATGCCGATACCGGCAAGGTCTCCTTCACCATGGCGGAGAAGATCCCCGAATACTTCCACGGCACCGGCGACGTCTTCAGCTCCGCCATCGTGTCCGCCGTGATGAACGGACTCCCGCTCGACAGGGCGGTCGAGATCGCCGTCGACTTCACGCACGGGAGCATCATGAGGACCTACAGGGCGGGTACCGATCTCAGGTACGGCGTGAACTTCGAGGAAGGGATCCCCCGTTTCCTGAAGCAGCTGGGTCTTTGAAGATCAGAAGGGCAGGTCCTCTGCCGTATCGGTCTTGAAGTGCGAGACCATGCCGTCGAGGACCCTCTGTGCGTGGCCGGTCGCCTTCACGTTGGTCCAGGCCTCTTCGACCTTCCCGTCCTTGCCGACGAGGAAGGTGGACCTGATGGTTCCCTGGACTATCTTGCCGTAGTTCTTCTTCTCCCCGTAGGCGCCGCAGGCCTTGGCGAACTCGTGGTCGGGGTCTGAGAGCAGCTTCTCCTTCAGGCCGTGCTTGTCCTTGAACTTCCTGTGGGATGCGACGGAGTCGCCGCTGACACCGAAGATGAGGACGTTCCTCATGGCGAAGTTGGCGTAGAGGGTGGTGAAGTCCACCGCCTCGGTGGTGCAGCCGGGGGTGTTGTCCCTGGCGTAGAAGAACACGATGTAGCGAAGACCCAGGAGCTGCTTCGAATCGACGGTCTCGCCGTTCTCGTCCTGCAGGAC
>CADAGG010000006.1 GCA_902787415.1 methanogenic archaeon | reverse complement strand
AATATTGATACTGCATTTTCCCCGTTATGTTGGGTATCACCTGCCCCTATTGCGGCAAGAATTTCGAATATATGGGAGACAGAGAGTTCATCTTCTGCGTAGGCTGCGGCAAGAAGCTCAGGGTCACCATCCAGGTCACGGGTGCCGACGACCCCTCGGTCTCCGCTCCGGCCACCGCATCGGACTCCCGCAGCACGGTGTACACCGAATCCGCAGGAAATTACGGGGGATACATGCGCGCCGCCAACGAGACCACCGTTCAGGTCCGTCTCCCGGACATGCCCATCCCCACCAAATCGAAGTTCGACTGCTTCATCGTGAAATGGGACGGCAAGACCCTCGGACAGTTCGGATGCGGCGCCAGCGTGAACGTGGTCACCGATACCGCCATGCATACCCTGGAGATCGTGCAGAAGAACGAGAGCTTCAACCCCCTGAAGTTCTGGAAGGTGTTCGACGTCAACCCCTCGGTCACGCCGGTCATACAGATCGTGCAGGACGGCAAGCAGTTCCTGATGTGATAAGAATACGTGTTAGGCACATGAAGGTGGACATCGCATCCGCAAACGGGTTTACCGCATCGCTCCTCAACCCTGCTAACCCATAAACGTCAGTAGTTCAAGGTAAGGCTGCTCCCGTCAGGGCCTGACCCGTTCCCCCCGATTGGTGCCGCCCGATGTTCCCTCCGGAACAACGCTCGGCATACACCGACTCTACAGGACAAAGTCTCATTGTCGCTACGCGGGCCCGCCGTTTCAGCTCTGCCGCCCCCCACTGTCACCCCTGCTATGACGTTTGCAGGTGTAGGGCACGCCAAGCTCCCCGGCCAAGCCTAACATCAACGGGTAATGCTAGCAACATTAAAAAGAATTGGTTTCGGCCGACTTACCGCAGCGGACACGTTTTCAACATACCCAGACACTTAAAAACGTTAGACATTGTCTTACGCACACTCGACGTAAAAAACTATATTTCGGATGCGGATTCGGACGCAGATGACAGACAAAGCACTCGAACTCAGGAACGTCTCCGTCGTCCGCGACGGCCACAGGATCCTCGACCGCGTATCGCTCGACATCAGCGCCGGCGAGAACGTGGCCATCATCGGACTCAACGGCTCCGGCAAGACCACCCTCCTCAAACTGCTGAGGGGCGACGTCTTCCCCTATGAGGACGACGAGTGCGAGCACTACTACAGGATCTTCGGTCAGGAGAGGCCGAACATCTTCGAGCTCAGGGGCATGATGGGGGTCGTCTCCATGGACCTGCAGGCCAAGTTCGACCCCGCCACCACCGTCCGCGAGGTCATCGGCTCCGGCTTCTTCGGCAGCCTCGACGTCTTCCGCGGCATGACCGTCACCGAGCCCATGGAGGAGCTCATCCGCCTCCGTGCTGAAGAAATGGGAATAGAGGACCTCCTTCAGCGCGAAATCGAATGCCTCTCGCTCGGAGAGATGAGAAGGACCCTCATCGCCCGCGCCCTGGTCACCGACCCCAAGGTCCTGGTCCTCGACGAGCCCATGACCGGCCTCGACATCGTCATGAAGTCCAAGTTCAGGAGGATGTTCGACATCCTCATCGACAGCGGGGTCTGCATCATCATGATCACCCACGATCTCACGGACATCCCCAAGAAGATCGACCGCGTCATCATGATCCGCGACGGTAAGATCTACGCCGACGGGAAGAAGGCCGAACTGCTCAACGACAGGGTCGTCTCCGCGCTCTACGGCGAGAACATCGTCGTCGAGAGCACCGACGGCATCTACCGCATGCACATGGTCTGAGTACAGGGCACGCAGTTTTAACGGCCCGTTGCCGAAGGGTGCGGTTCACCGTTCACGGTAACGGTACCTTGCGTTTCTGAATCCGCCTACCTTCTCTGCTCTGCCTTCGTCGATCATCTTCTTGATTACCGCATCCACAGTATGTATGCTGACATCCGGAAGAGCCATCTGAATCTGACGTTTGGAAATAGGGACCAGACTGTTCTTCAGAATCAACTCGATCCTCTCGCCTTTCTTCATCTTTGTGGTACCCTTCAAGGCGAAACGCGTATCCAGATCGGTGTAGCACTCATACAGCATCTGGAGAAAATACCGTATGAACGGTACGTAGTCGTTTTTGCTGTTCTCCCAGTCGGATGATGATTCGTTCAGTGCCCGGTAATAGCCGCTCTTCGTGTATGCGATATGTTCATCGAGGGAAACGTATCTGCAGACATCGAATCCGTGTTGATACAGCAGAAGATATGTCAGGAGACGTGAAGTACGCCCGTTACCATCCATGTACGGGTGTATGCATAGATAGTCGACTATGATACAGGGGATCATCAGCAGGGGTTCGACTCCGTCTGTGTCGGCGAGGAGATAGGCATCGATCATCGCATCGATGTTCGTCTCGACGTCCTGGAACCGAACTGTGCGCAATACCACTCTGGTGTTGCCTTCCGCATCGATCTCTGCTATCACGTTGTCACGAGTCTTGAATCTCCCTCTTTCGTCCGGAAGGCCGGCACGGATGACTGAGTGGAGCCTATGCAGAGTGGCCTTCTCCACATTCAGCGGTTCTGAATGGATAATGTCCAAAGCTACACCGTAACCCGCTATCTCCTCTTCAGAGTGGTTGAGGGGTCTTCCGCCTCTCACAACGAGTTCGCGTATACGTTCATCTGTCGAAACGATGTTCTCGATGGCGTTAGAGAATTTGACCGACGCCACTTTCGCTATCGACAGGATATCCTCGTACTCCCGCATGTATTGAGACTTACGGTACAGATCCTTCGTCTTCGCTTCTCTGATGAATCCTATCAACCGCAGAATGTCCGATGGGAGATTGCTTGAGATCTTCCCATAATCATACTTGTGCACAATTTTACTAGGTATTTTTTATTATTTAATACCTTGTAAATCAAATTTTACTAGGTATAATTTTCAAAATAATACCAAGTAAATACAATTCTTCCTCGATTCAATTGTACACAATTAAATAGTATACAATCTATCATTATTCAACAGCAAAGAGGTGTAACAATGGACATCTACGGATTCGAAGTCAAAGCAATGAACGGGACCATGGTCCCTCTCTCCGACTACAAAGGAAAGGTCATGCTCATCGTGAACACCGCCACTGGATGCGGATTCACCCCCCAGTACGAGGATCTCCAGAAGATCTACGACGAGTTCAAGGACAAGGGACTCGAAATCCTCGACTTCCCCTGCAACCAGTTCAGGGAGCAGGCGCCCGGCTCCGACGAGGAGATCCACACCTTCTGCAAGGGGCGCTTCGGCATCACCTTCCCCCAGTTCTCCAAGATTGACGTCATCGGCGAGAACGCCGACCCCCTGTTCAAGTACCTGTCGGAGAACACCAAGTTCGAGGGCTTCGGAAAGGGACTGAAGGTCAAGCTCCTCGCCGCCGCCGTCAAGAGCGTCGACAAGGACTACAAGGACAACAGCAACGTCAAGTGGAACTTCACCAAGTTCCTTATCGGACGCGACGGAAGCATCCTCGCCCGTTTCGAGCCCACCGTGGGCATGGAAGAGGTCAGGGCGGCCGTCGCCAAAGCCGTCGAGTGATCCCGATGGAAACGGACGGGAGATACGACTGCCTGAAGCTGGAGAACCAGCTCTGCTTCCCCCTCTACGCCTGCGCGAAGGAGGTCGTGAGGAGGTACAGGCCCCTCCTCGACGAGCTGGGAATCACATATACCCAGTACATCACGATGATGGTCCTCTGGGAGCACCGTTCGATGTCCGTCAAGGACATCGGGGAGACGGTCTGCCTAGACTCCGGGACCCTGACCCCCCTGCTGAAGAAGCTCGAGGAGAAGGGCTTCGTCGAGCGCGGCCGCAGCCCCGACGACGAGAGGGTGCTGACGGTGACCGTCACGGAGAAGGGCATGGAGCTGAGGGACCGCGCCCTTTCCGTTCCCGGAGCGATCGCCTCCTGCATCCCCCTGTCCGCCGAGGATGCCGTCACCCTCGCCCGCATCCTCAGGGACCTCAAATCAGCGCTTAACGCTCAGTGATCTCTTACGGGAGGGGGATTTTTCTCCTCCCGGCAACTTTTATTTAAAGTTTCTTCAGCCCGCAGCCACCGCAACTTTCCGCTTTGGAACCGATGGCCAGCGGCCCGGGATAGTATATAAAAAACGAACATGTGCGTATCCCGTCGAAATGTTGTCCTTTACAACATAAATATATACAAGAACAATAAAATAATTGTATTTTTTTGTTATAGAATGACGCTTTTATTTAAAGCATTCTACAAATGCTATATATTATACCCTTGAATGTGACAACTACTTGAGCGGACCTACGCAATCTATCGCGTGCGGTCGTTCTTGAGGTAGTTCAACATGTCAGAAGAAGTAAGCAACCAGCCTGCCGTGACCAACGAGTTGGTCAGGAGCATCGACTGGAAACAGGGTCTCATCATCGCCATGGGAATCCCGATCCTCATCGTACCTTCGCTGTGCGATCTGTCGGTCACCCTCTGGTCCATGAGCATCATCATTTGGGTATTGTCCGTCCTGTCCGGCTTCCTTCTCAACATCCCCCTCGGAGAGATGTGCGCCACCTTCGGTGTCGCTGGAATCGGAGGCTCGATTCAGTACGTCTACAAGGATGATGAGAAATACGCCGGCAAGAAAGTTAACAAGGGCCGTATGATCGGTTCGCTGGGAGCATGGGCGTATTTCGCCACCTGGGTCCCCGTCATCCCGATCTTCACCATCATGACCGGTGTCTACATCAACGATTACTTCGGTCTGAACCTCGACGGTTTCACCGCCACCCTCTACTACCTCGCACTCGGTTTCCTCATCTACCTGTTCATCATCGTATCCGGCAGGAAGGGACTCGAGGGCGGCGCGAAGATCCAGCTGATCCTCGCCGCAATCACAATCATCCCCATCCTCGTCATCTGCGTGGTCCCTCTCTTCAACGGTACCTTCCACATGGCCACCATCTCCGACGAGCTGGTCCCCACCGGATGGGTATGGAACGGAAACAACATCCTCATGATCCTCGGATGCTTCACCGTCGCACAGTGGAGCGCTGTCGGATGGGAGTCCGCAGCAACCTACGGTGCCGAGTACAAGGAGCCCTCCAGGGACGTTCCCAAGGCACTCATCGCCTGCGGTCTGCTCTGTCTCTTCATGTACTTCATCATCGCATTCTGCATGTACGGTGCACTCGGAATCGGCCAGATCGAGATCGCGGGAGCAGCCACCCTGATCCCCGTCGCCGAGGCCGACTTCGGAAAGGCCGCCGGCGCCATCGCCGTGGTCCTCCTCATCGCCGGAATGGTCATGATCATCCAGACCGCCTTCCTAGGAACCGCCAGGACCATCCAGATCATGGCCAAGGAGGGTAACTTCCCCTACATGTTCTCCAAGACCAACAGCTACGGTGTCCCCATCTACGCCATGTTCTTCGAGGCATTCATCGGATTCGTCATCATCCTCGCAGGCATCACCGCCTCCCAGATCCTGGCCGTCTCCGCACTCGGATTCGCCATCGCCCTCGGAATGTGCATGCTCGCCTTCATCAAGAGCAGGCACGACCCCCGCTTCAAGGATGTCGAGAGGGTCTACAGGGCACCCAAATGGGCCTACCCCGGAGCCATCTTCATGGCCATCTTCGAGTTCTTCTTCATGATCCCCGGACTGCTCTACTACGTGTACGAGTACATGGGATTCGGATACTGCATCATCGGTCTCGGAGCGACCCTCCTGTACGTCCCCGCCTGGATCTTCATCCAGTGGTGGAACTGCCAGATGCACCCCGACGTCACCCCCGGTGTCAACTTCGAGAAGGAGTCCAACCCCCAGCCCAAGCTCATGAGCGCCTTCGCCATCGTCGGAGCCATCCTCGTCTTCTGCGCGGGTGTCTGCGGATGGGTCGACGGAATGCCCTTCGTCAGGGGATTCTCCCTCTTCAGCGCCAGCTGGGCCGACGGCGTCTTCCAGTTCATCCCCCTCATCGTGATGATCGCAGGATTCGCCTTCCTCGTCGTCGAGGCACTGAACTTCCTCAAGCCCGAGGGATCCAAGGCAATGTCCCTGGTCTGCCTCGTGCTCGCCATCCTCGCACTGGCACTCTCCTGCTTCTTCCTCACCTGGAACATCTTCGGAGGATTCGTGGTCCTCGGACTCGGCGCCAAGGTCAGCCTCGCCGGCTCCATCATCGCGGTCATCTTCGCAGCCCTCCAGGTCATGGGTGTCTACGGACACAACGTGAAGCTCGGAAAGCTCACCGCCAGCAAGGAGTGAAACTTCAAAGCCGGCCCCGGCCGGCACCCCGCGGGGATTTCCCCGCGGTCACCTTTTCTTGATTATCAGCGACCAACCGTTATATCGCCGAATACCGTTGCTTCCGTCATGGAAGGACAGGTCCCGGACCCCGCCATGAAACCGCAGGAGGAGAGCGCACGCTACTGCCTCGAATGCGGGGAGCCGGTGGAGCCGGATGCCGACTTCTGCTACCGCTGCGGGTCCCGCCGGATCATCAAGGTCGGGGACGACAGCAGGCTCGTCCTGAAGAAGGGCGAATGCCCCTACTGCGGCCATCTGAACAAGGAGGATGCGAAGTTCTGCGCCTCCTGCGGGAAGCGCATCGGGGAGTTCGAGTACACGCCCGTGCGCAGGGGGCCCCTCACCGCTAGGGACTACCTCATCATGGCGATAACCTTCCTGCCGGGCGCCTTCTTCATCTTCGGACTCGGCCACCTCGCCCTGAAGAAGTACTCCCGGGGGCTGATGTTCCTGTGCATTTCCGCCGTACTCATCTACATAAGGTACTTCTCCGCCGGCCTCGGCGGGTCAACCTACATATTCCTTGAGGTGATAGGGTTGCTCGTATACCTCAAACAGGCCATGGAGGTCCTGTCTGAGCTGATGGGTGGAGCGATATGACTGCCGAGGACTGGACGGAGAAATACAGGCCGCAGAGCCTGAAGGACATAGTGGGCAATCCCACCTCCGCCGAATCCATGCGCCAGTGGGCCCTCTCGTGGCAGAAGGGCATCCCGAAGTACCGCGCCATGGTCCTGATCGGTACCCCCGGCATCGGTAAGACATCCGCGGCCGAGGCACTCGCCCGCGACATGGGATGGGGCATCATCGAGATGAACGCCTCCGACCAGAGGACCGGTCCCGCCATCGAGAACGTCGCCGGCAGGGCGGCCATCTTCAACAGCTTCGGCGAGGACGGCAACTTCAGGAGCACCAAGGAAGGCGGGATGAAGCTCATCGTCCTCGACGAGGCCGACAGCCTCTACGGCAACGCCGACCGCGGCGCCATGCCCGCCATCATGGAGCTGGTCCGCCATTCCAAGCAGCCGGTCATCCTCATCTGCAACGATTTCTACGGACTCTCCAAGAAGAGCTCCGCCATCAAGACCGAGACCTTCCAGATAACCTTCAGGAAGCCGCAGACCGCCTCCATCGAGAAGGTCCTCATGAAGATCTGCGCCAAGGAGCACGCCCATGTGGAGGCCGACGCCATCCACATCATCGCCGAGAACGCCGACGGGGACCTCCGCGCGGCCGTGAGGGACCTGCAGTCCCTCGTCCTCGGATACGGGGACGTCACCGCCGACATGGCCAAGGCCCTCGGTCAGAGGGAGTCCCGCTCCGACATGTTCGAGTTCATCGGGGCCCTCCTCAGGAAGCGCGACGCCGAGAAGGCCCGTCAGCTCCTGAGGGAGTGCGACGTCGATCCCCCCACGGTGGAACTGTGGATCGACGAGAACCTCCCCGCCCACTGTGCCAGCCGTTCGGATCTGGCGTCGGCCTACGACGCCCTGTCGAGGGCGGACGTCCACCTCGGAAGGGTCAGCAAGCGCATGTACTACGGCCTGTGGAAGTACGCGAGCGACATGATGGTGGACGGCATCGTCGAGAGCCTGAAAACTCCGCTGTCAGGCTTCGCCAGGGTCAACTTCCCCGGCTACCTATCCAAGATGTCCCGCTCCCGCGCCACCCGTCAGACCAGGAAGGACCTGGCAGACAAGCTCAGCGTCATCACCCACACCTCGGCCAACAGGGTGCTCAACGAATCCATGGACTACTTCAGGAACATGTGCGTCAACGACGTGGGATTCCGCGTGGCCCTCATCCGCGAGGCCGACCTCGAAGCGGACGAGCTCGCCTTCCTGATGGGATGCAAGATCGACGACAAGCGCATCAAGTCCTCCATGGATCTGGCACATCCGCCGGAACCCAAGGAGAAGAAGACCTCCTCCCGCGCCAAGAAGGCCGTTGAACCCCCTCCCGCCGAGAAGCCCAAGGAGGCTCCCGCCCCGGCGCCCGCACCCCCTGCGGAGGCCGCCGAACCCAAACCCGAGCCCAAACCAGTCGACCGCCGCCAGAAGAGCCTCTTCGATTTCTGAGGGTCGGCATGGACGAGAATTACAAGGCTACGCTCATCAAGCAGCAGTACCGCCTCTACAAGGACCATTCCGCCGTGAAGCTGTGCGGATGGCTGAAGGAGAGCCTGGTCCACTGCAGGAACTGCTACAAGCAGGATTTCTATGGGATACAGAGCCACCGCTGCCTGCAGATGACCCCCTCCATCAACGAATGCACCCACATGTGCCCCTTCTGCTGGAGGATCATGGGCAAGGACTTCGAGGTCACCGACTGGGCCGAGCCCAAGGAGATGCTCGACAACCTCATCGCCCAGCAGAGGCTCCTCATATCCGGGTTCAAGGGCCACCCCGACTGCGACCTCGCCAAGTTCGAGGAGGCCATGCACCCCAACCAGGTGGCCTGCTCCCTCGCCGGGGAGCCCACCATCTATCCCTACCTGTCAGAATTCTTCAGGGAATGCCACTCCCGCGGCATGACCACCTTCCTCGTCACGAACGGAACCAACCCCGAGAAGCTGGCGGAGATGGACACCCTCCCCCGCCAGATCTACGTGACCGTCGCCGCCCCTGACAAGAAGACGTATCTCGAGGCCTGCCGGCCCAAGATCTCCGACGGATGGGAGAGGCTGATGAAGACCCTGGAGCTGTTCCCCTCGCTGGAGACCAGGACCGTCGTCAGGCACACCCTGGTCAAGAACCTCAACCTGAAGGACCCGGAAGGCTATGCGAAACTCGACAGGATCGCCGATCCGGACCTCATCGAACCCAAGGGCTACGTGTTCGTGGGAGGCTCCCGTCAGAGGCTCTCGGTGGACTGCATGCCCGAATGGGAGCTCATGAACGACTTCTCCTCCAGGCTGGGGGACCTCATGGGCATGAAGATCCTGAAGTCGAAACAGGACAGCAGGGTGCTGCTCCTCGGACCCGAGGGCATGGAGCTCGATGTGAGAAAGGCTTGGGAGAACGGGATCCCCTCCTCCCCCCGCATCGACCGCATGAGGGAAGAGGGCCTGCTCTGATCTCAGAGCAGGTAGTAGTTGATGAGCAGCGCGATCCCGATTATGTGCAGGATCAGGAACAGGAAGTTGAGCTTGAATTTGGGCTTCTGGGTCTTATGGTGGAAGCGGAACATTCCGATGACCGCTCCCCAGGGTCCGATGAACCCGAAGAACAGCAGGGTGCTCTCCCTGGTCCTCCATTTCCCCTCGATGGCCTTGTGCTTGTCGTACGCGTAGGCCAACAGGGATAAGGCGTTGATGAACAGGTAGATGAGAATTGCCAAAAGTGCTGTGTTCAAGATTTCATCCTCTCTATGAATGCGTCGACGTCCTTGGGAAGCCCGACCTCGTTCTTCTCGCCGCGGGTGCTGAAGAACACCGCGTTGTTGATATGGAATTCCTTGGCAATCTCGCTGCACTGCTTCGCGGCACGCTCGCCGACGTACAGGCAGCTCACGAACAGGGCCACGTCCTTGTCGAGGAACACGTCCGCATGGTCTTCCACGAACCTGGTCACGCGGGCATACGGGTTCCCGTTGTGGACCCCGGTGCCCATGATGATCCTGTCGTACGAAGTCAAATCGATGTTGGTCTGGAGCTTGAGATCGAATATGTCCCAACCCGCCTTCTCGGCCATGTACTTGGCTATCTTGCGCGTCTTCCCGGCGAAAGACGAATAAATGATGACTGTGCCTCCCAATGCAATCCCTTCTGATTGGAGATGGGCATATTCCAAATAAAGATTACCTTTTTTAGTTGAAAACCATACACTCGGGCATTATGGCATACGAAACGACAGTCATTTCGACCGAGAGATGTCTGGAACTTCGCGGGAGATACGCCAAGGACCTGCTCTTCTTCACGAAGGCGGACATATGCGGCATCTGTGTGGAACTGCAGACCGCCGACCGCACCCACATGGACATGTGGAACGACAACTTCTATGCACCTTCCGACATGACCCGCTCCCATGCTAGGGTCATCTGCGTGAAGGACCCGGAGCAGCCCCTGCGCGTGGACTTCGATCCCGCCACGTTCACCGCCATCCTCTACAACTTCGACTACTACGGATGGGTGAAGAGCATCGCCCTGGGCATCTCCGGATACATCCTGGAAGCGGCCCACGACATCTATTCCGTGCACGGAGCCGCCATCAACTGCGACGGCGTCGGAGTGGCGCTCATCGCCCCCTCCAAGACCGGCAAGACCACCCAGTCCTGGGGACTCCTGAGGCACGAGAACTCCCAGCTCATCTCCGACGACTGGTTCTTCGTGACCTTCGGCAGCGGCAGGCCGCTCATCCGCGGATCCGAGAAGAACTGCTACATCGACGCCGACATCGGCGACGTGTGGGAGCAGTACAAGCCGCTCGTCAAGAACGTCCAGTTCGACAACAAGGGCAGGGGCATCGCCAATGTGAGATGGGTAGCGGGCAGGACCTCCGTGGTCCCCAACGCCACCCTCAGGTACGTCATCCTCCTGAAGAGGGATCACGACGACGCTAACGTATGCCGCGAGCTCACCCCCGACGAGGCCCTGGAATACCTGTCCCAGCACGATCTCTGCAACCCGCACCAGATCGTCCGCGACGAGTTCAGGAACTCCCTCAGGAGGGGATTCCTCCGCAGGCTGTTCGGACAGTGCCGGACCTTCATGGTCAACACCATCCGCAGCCCGCAGGAGACCCAGGCGGAGATCGCCAAGATCGTAGGGGGCGAGTGAGCATGGCAAGCAGTCTGGACCGTTCCCAGAGGGAGGCCGCCAAGAAGAAGAACGAGGCCGCCGAGGAACGCAAGAGGGTCAAAGAGGACAGGAAGAACGACGTGCAGGCGAAGAAGCAGCGCAAGTCCGCCCGCACCAAGAACAAGAAGAAGAGCGCGGCCAGGTACGACACCAGGGCCATGATGAAGACCATGGCCATGTCCGTCTCCATCCTGCTGCTGGTGTTCCTCATACTGGAAGCAGTCCTGCTCATATGGAAGGCCGTCAAGTTCGGCCCCGGCGACACCAGCTACACCAACAACGACACGTACTGGCACCTGCTGAACATCTCCGACACCTGCATCGGTTTCCTCGTAGGTATCCTCGCCATGGACATCCTGAACTACTTCGAGAGGGGACAGAAGGCAAGGAGGGACGAGGAGAGGGCCATCATCAGGCACAACAGGATCGTCAAGCCCGCCATCGACATGTACCTCGCCAGGAAGAACAGCCTCATCACCCCCGCGGGAGAGGACTTCAAGCCCTTCCAGGTCGTCACCAACGCCACCCCCAGGGACCTCAAGGACCTGTTCGGCCCCTCGCCGATCAACACCGACTCCAAGAGGATGAAGATCGCCACCTTCGAGTACTACACCAAGAAGCTCAACGTGGCCTTCATGAACATGGCCGAGGACATCAACTTCGACTACAACCCGGAGATCTGCGACGCAGTGCTCGCATTCATCAACGAGACCACCTACGGAAGGTCCGCCCTGGACTCCATCGTGGCCTACGGTGACGACGGCAACAGGGCCGTCAGGAACTCCCTCATCAGGCAGCTCAAGGAGAGCTCCGACAACCCCGACATCTTCGAGGCCGGCGACGAGCTCAACACCGCCCTCATCGTCCTGCACATGATCCACGCGCAGGAGGATGCCCTGAAGAAGTACCTCGACGCCCTGGAGGAGCTCGACCACGCCTCCCAGCGCCGCCTAAAGAAACTCTGAAAACCTTTCAAATCAGCCGGTCTGGGTCATCCCGGACCGGCATAGTGCTCACATGTATTGTATCTTCCTCTCGTCGCGGGGGACGGTACGGATGAAGCGCATCCTCGGATGGCCGATCACGAACACCGCGTAAGCCTTGAGCTCCGGATCAACGTCGGGGAAGAATCCCATCAACGTCTCGAGGTCATTCTCCGCCGCCTGCAGCATCCACCTCGAATGGAATCCTCCGAGACCCATGGTGCAGGCCGCGAGGTCCAGCTGTTCGATGGGGATGATGGCGTCGATGGGGAAGCGGGCGAACGCGACGATGAGCTGCCTTCCTTCCCAGGTGAAGGGATTGTTCTTCTCCTTCATGCCCCCGTCCACATAATCGACGAACTGCTTCAGCCTCGGATGCTCCCCCGTATGGGAGCGGAGGATGGAGGCGAGCATCCTCATGAAATCGTCGAATCTGGAATCGATGACCGCATACTCGACCTTCTGCGAGTTCTCCGCCGTGGGGGCGTAACGTACGGCCTCCAGAAGGGCACCTATCTCCTCCCTGGTGCATTTCCTGTCGAACCAGCGGATGCTGCGCCTGCTGCGGAGCAATGCGGTCATGTCGGAACTGCTGACAGGGCATCCTTCAACAGGATCCTGCTCCCCTCCGTCCCTCAGGGTTATGGCGCCCTTGGGGCAGATGGCGGCGCAATGGCCGCACCTGAAGCAGGAATACGCGGAGTCCACCTCGGTGGCCTTCCTGTCCCCGATCCTAAGATGTCCGCGGATGCAGACCTTGACGCATTTCCCGCAGCCTATGCACGAATCCGAGATGAGAAGGGTGGACTCCATGTTATCGCCACTTAAATCGAGACCTTCGTTTATAAAATACACGAAGGTCAGTGGTGCCTCATCCCGCAGGTGAGCAGTGTCACCCATTCCTTCCCGTCGGGACTTCCGGGACACCGCCTGCGAGAGTAGAACCAGCCGTCGCAGGAGTAAGGTATCTCGTACCCCTCGGCCGCGATCCTCAGATACTCCTTCCCGCCGTCGCTCCCGATGCTCACATCGAACTTGGGAAGATGGTTGAGGCTTCTCTCGACGGCCTCGCGTACCCTCCTGACATCGTCCTCTCCGAAGCTTATCCCGAGAGGCTCCCCGCGACCGTCGACACCGATTATGACGACACCCCGATTGCGGTTGTTGAGCATCCCCGTCATGGCCCTGACCGCCTCGTCCAGCTGCTCCATGCCGTCGACGAATTCGGTTTCCGGACCCTCGCTCCCGAGACTCATGCTCCGGGAATCGGCGTCCGGATAGTTAGCACTAACTGTAATCCCGGCCCTTTATAAGCCCCCAACACAAGATACCATCATGAACGCAGCGGATGCACCCGACTACCAAGCACTATCGTCCGAATACGAGATCCTCTACAACTCCAGGGACCTCATGTGCCTCTTCGAGAACCTCTTCATGGAGGATTACGGCATCGAACCCGTATTCGTCTCCCAGATTCTCGCCGAGATCGAACTGAAACTGAATCTGCTGGAGAAGCTCATGGATGCCGAATGAGCCTCCAATTTGGCTTAAACACTATATAAGCGGGAGGCATGGTGTAATGTAATTAGAGGGGAGACGGCAATGAAGAAGCAGGAAATTCTCGATAACGCCCTGAACATCTGCAAGGGGCTCCGCGGAGTCCGCGAGGCATACCTTCTCGACGACACCATCAAGCAGCACATGCTCGACGAGGAGAAGAAGGTCATGGCCGCCGGAGGTACCGGGGTCGACAACCAGGGTGTCAAAGAGGCCTTCAAGCGCGACTACGTCATCGCCATCATCAAGGACCCCCGCTTCAGGCCCCCGCCCGAGCCTACAGTCCTCATGTACTCCGGTGACGAGATCTGCGGATACGAGGTTTTCCCGTGGACCATGGGCGAGTTCGAGAAGAGGGAGGATGCCATCTGGTTGTCCGACGGTTTCGTGGTCCTGACCAGCAAGATCTCCAACAAACCCGCCAAATTCATCATGCCCCCCGTGTCCTTCCCCGAACTGAACCCCTCCAACGGATGCAAGGACGTCGTCTCCTGCAGCCCCGCCCCCACCGCGGACCTCATGATGAGGAACTACGAGGGACTCAACGACGACGGGAAGCTCGCCTCCGTACTCATCGGATTCAACGTCATCGAGGAGTGAGCATGGCCTCGGCCTGGGACCCCATCCTCTCCGAATTCGGGGGATTCGAGTACAGGTTCACCGATTCCCCCAAGCACGAAGAGGACGCCTATTCCAGAGGTCTGGCACTATGCAAAGAGAACCGCTGCGGATGCTACGGCCTCACCTGGGGATGCCCTCCCGGCGCACCCGGTAAGGACGAGGTGAAGGAGATTCTCTCCCGCTATCCCGAGGCCCTAGTGCTTTTCAAGAAATTCCAAGTCTCCGACATGAAGGACAAGGAAGAATTCGCGATCATCTCCAAAAGATTCCAGGATTCGATCCGCAGCATATCTCTCGCGGCGAGATCCGCAGGAATCGACAACTTCCCCCTCGGCGACGGCGGCTGCACGTTCTGTGAGAAGTGCAGCTATCCCGAACCCTGCCGTTTCCCCGACAGGAAGGTTGTCTCCGTCAGTGCCATGGGCATCGATATGGAGACTTTCCTCGGTAGTATCGGCATTGAATTCGAATTCAGGAAGGATTCAATCACGCTTTACGGCATCATCCTCTTCCGCTGAAAGACCGCCCGATCAGACCGTACGTCTGCCCAGAAGGACCACCGCACCAACCATTCCGAGACAGGACAGCACGGACAGGGTGAGAGCAAGTGCGGGGAACCTATCGTAGCGGTGAGTGGAGGGATCATCGTGATGGCCGGTCGGGGGGATGTCCTGGATGTCCTTGACGGAAGAGTACTGATAACCCTCGACCGTTCCGGACACGGAGTACTCGGTGGTCCCCATCTCGGTCTCCGTCGCGGGGATCTTCACTACGGAGTTTACGGCGGGATGCTCTATCCCCGCCAGGTAGTCGCAGTCTTCGCAGAACACCCTCACCGTGCAGGCCGAACCGTCATCCGCCCAAGTGTATGTGGCGGAATAGTCATGAATCGGGAAAAGATTGTCTTCGTCCACATTCTGAGAAATCCCCCCGTTGTTCACACTGTCATTTGCAGTGATTCCCAGAGGGTTGTTGCACGGGATGTAAAGCGTTGTGAGTGAATTGCATCCTTGGAAAGCATCGGTTCCGATGGATGTGACCGAGTCGGGGATGGTCACGGATGCAAGATGTGTACAACCTTCGAACGCATGATTCCCAATGGAGGTAACCGAGTCGGGGATGGTCACGGATGCAAGCGAGGAACAACCCAAAAATTCACTATCCCCGATGGCAGTGACCGAATTGCCGATGGTCACGGATTCGAGCAGTACACAATTGAAGAACGCATGATTCCCAATGGAGGTAACCGAGTCGGGGATGGTCACGGATGAGAGCGATGTGCAACTATTGAACGCACTATCCCCGATGGAGGTGACCGAGTCGGGGATGGTCACGGATGCGAGCGATGTACAATGGTCGAACGCATAATTCCCGATGGCAGTGACCGAATTGCCGATGGTCACTGATACGAGCGATGTACAACCGGAGAACGCAAAATTTCCGATGGCAGTGACCGAATTGCCGATGGTCACGGATGCGAGCG
>CADAGG010000005.1 GCA_902787415.1 methanogenic archaeon | reverse complement strand
GTAATTCATATGAATTATATTTCAATGTTAGTATCTTTTCGGGCGCGTCGTGTAACGCATGTAGATGAGGATGACCGCGAGCAGCGCGATCACGAGGATGCACAGAATACCCAGACCGGCAAGGAGGACGTCCGTGTAGGCCTCGTAGGTGGGCTGTATCAGGAAGTCGGAGAAGTGGTCGGTCTCGAAGACGGCGTAGCCGTCCTCGTACCGGGTGGGCATGTCCGTCAGGTAGCCCTCGGAGTCTACGTACTTCACGGAGAGCTTGTCCGCGATCTCGAGGAAGCTCAGCTGATAGGGTATGTAGACGGTCACCTTCCCCGCGAGGGCATGGTCGGTCCCGTCGGCATTCTTCAGGGTCACGCTGAACAGCTTGTACCCGTCCTTCGCCTGGACCTCGCTGAGGCCCTTCGAGCTCGCGGCGGATACCTTGAAGATCACGTTGGACTCTATGTTCTTGAAATCCGTGATCTCCGCGGGGGAGAGCACTATGGAGCCGTTCTTGGTGGTGATCTTGACCGTGTCGGTGGTATTCACCTGCGAGAAGGAATCCGGCCTGATGGTGATCGAATCCGTGGGGGAGGCGTACTCGATGCTGACGTTGGAGCTCGCCGCATCGCTCTCCGGCACGAACGCTACGCACAGCGCTGCCATCGCTATGATGAGCACCGCGGAGACGGATAACGCGCGCGTAACGTTCGCCATAAAAACAGCAATCAGTTAATGAGTATTTAATGGACATACCGACAGAATTCGGACAAACTCCCATATGCACGCGATTATCCGGGCCAAGTGCGGGAACCGCGCTCTCACTGGTGCCTGAGCATGAACTTCTCGAGGATGCCGTAGGCCTCCTCCAGGGTCTCCATGGGAGGCAGCAGGATGGACCTGAAGTGGCTCTGTCCGAACTCCCTGCAGAATCCCGATCCGTGGACCATGACGATGCCGGTCTCGTTGATCAGGTCGAGGCAGAAGTCCTTGTCGCTCTTCCAGGTGTTCCCGAGGTCCACGCGGGGGAAGGAGTACAGCGCGCCGTTGCTCCTGTTGGTGGTGATTCCGGGGATCTCGTTCAGCCTCTTGTAGGTGAAGTCAGCCCTCTCCTTGAGCTTCCTGTTCATGTCGACGATGTAGTCCTGGGGGCCCTGCAGGGAGACCCTTGCCGCTTCCTGGCAGGGGACGTTGGCGCAGATCCTGGCCCTGAACTGCTTCATCATTCCCTCGCGGATCTCGTCCATGAGGCCGTTCCTGTCCATGAAGTAGCAGTATCCCTGCCTCCAGCCGGGCATGAGGTTGACCTTGGAGAATCCGTTGAGGATCACGCGGGGGATGTCGTCGGGCAGGCGGGACATGGAGAAGAACTTCCCGTTGAAGACGATCTTGTCGTAGATCTCGTCGGAGATGACGGGGATGTCGTACTCCGCCGCGAGGTCGCCGATGGCCCTGAGGTCCTTCTCGGTGTACACGGCTCCGGTGGGGTTGTTGGGGTTGATGAGGACGATGGCCTTGGTCCTGTTGGTGATCCTGTCGCGGATCATGTCCACGTCGGGCCTCCAGTCCTCCTCCTCGATCATCCTGTAGGGGACGACCTTACCTTCATAGAACTCGATGTACTGCGCGTAGGAGGGGTATCCGGGACCGGGCACGAGGACCTCGTCCCCGGGCTCGATCATGGCGCCCATCATGACGTTGATGCACTCGGAGACGCCGGCGGTGACGTAGATGTCCTTCACATCGATGCTCACGCCGTTCTTCTCGCGCTCCCTGTCCACGATGGCCTTCCTGAGGTCGAGGTTGCCCTGGGAGTCGCCGTAGCCGTTGTCGGTGTTGTCGACGGCCTGCCTGAGGGTCTCCTTGAAGTACTCGGGGGTCTCGAAGTCCCACTTGTTGGGGTCGCCTATGTTGAAGTTGTACATCTTCATACCGCGTGCGGCGGCAGCGGCGGCGGGGACGGTGACCTCACGGATCGCATAATTCATTCCCATTGCACGCCTGGATGCTCTCATTTTCTTCTGCATAGGACTAACCTTCTTTTGGCAGAGGAAGATGTTCGCATATATAAGTTAAGCAAGGGGCTTACAAGGACCCAGATATGAAATCTGCCTTCGCTGGGGATAAGCATCCGCATGTTCCAGCAGGTTCAAAAGTGCCCGGAAGGGGGACTTCCGGGCGGGAAGGGGTTTGTCATTCGTCGTCGATGGCGTCGTTGAGGATGATGTGCGGCCTCCCGTCGATCTCCAGGACATCGGCATCCACGTCGTAGACCTCGCGGATGTTCTCCTTGGTGAGGACCTCCAGGGGAGAGCCGTCCGCAAACACCTTTCCGTCGGATATGAGGATGATGCGGTCGGCGTACTTCGCGGTGATGTTGATGTCGTGGCTGATCATTATCACCATCATGCCCTTGGTGCGGGGCAGTTCGCTGAGGGTCTTGGTCACCTGGATCTGGTGTTTGATATCCAGATTCGAGGTGGGCTCGTCCAGCAGCACGATCTCCGGGGTCCTGACCAGACCTCTCGCGAGCATGACCTTCTGGTGCTGTCCCGCGGAGAGCTCGTTGAAGTTCTTCATCGCAAGGTGCTCCACCTTCATGAGCTTCAGGACGTCGTACACCTTCTGGAGGTCGCTGGCGTTGGTGCCGAACTTGAAATCGTTCTGCAGTCCGACCATGACCGTATCCACCACCGTGAGCGGGAAGGAGTCCTGGCTCGACGCCGGGACATATCCCATATGGGATGCCAGTTCCTTGAGTTTCATCTCCTGGACATCGCGGCCGTCCAGGTAGACGATGCCCGCGGTGGGTTTGAGGATCTTGTTCAGGCAGTGGATGAGCGTGGATTTTCCGACACCGTTGGGTCCCATGATGCAGACGAACTCGGGCTTGTCCAGGGTGTAGGAGATCCCTTTGATGACAGGGATCTTGGGGTCGTACCCGAATTCGATGTTCTCCAATCTGATTTCCGGCATGGGATCACCACATCGATTTCCTCTGCTTGATGAGCAGGTACAGGAACATGGGGCATCCGATGAACGCGGTGATGACACCGACCGGCAGGAACGTCGGCGCGATGATGACCCTCGATATGAGGTCCGACACCATCAGGAGCACGGCTCCGAATGCCGCGGACGCGGGAATCAGATAGCGGTTGTCGGAACCGAGGAAGATCCTCACTATGTGGGGTGCGACCAGTCCGATGAATCCGATGATTCCCGTGAAGCACACGACGGATGCGGCCATGAGCGAGATGATGATCAGCAGAGCGATCCTGAGCTGGTGAGCGTTAAGACCCAGAGCGGTCGAGTTCTGATCCCCGGTGATGAGGATGTTGAGCTTCTTCGACATGGCGAAGAGGATGGCCGTTCCGGCTACCGTGAATATCAGTATGACCCTGAAAGAGGTCCACGTCACGGTACTGAGGTCACCTATAGACCATTGGAAGACTGCCGACAGGGTCTGTTCGCTTACCGAGAGTTTGATGAGGGTGGTCATCGCGTTGAACAGATACATCACGGCGATACCTGCGAGGATCATCGTGGCTGCCGAGGTGTTCCTCAGCGATGATACCAGTATGATGACGGCCGCAGGGATCAGGGAGAACACGAATGCGGTGGTCACGAGACCTATCGTGCCCCCGATGCCGGTCACGGTAATCCCCATTCCGAGCGCAAGGGTGGCACCGAATGACGCTCCCGATGAAATTCCGGTGGTGTACGGGTCTGCCAGGGGGTTCTTCATCATGCTCTGCATGGCGGCTCCCGCCACACCCAGCGACATGCCTGCCACCAGGCCGGTCATGATACGGGGGAGGCGGATGTCGAAAATCACATGGTCCATCTTGGGATTGTTCTGTCCGGGGTCCACAAAGTGATACCAGATATCGCGGTAGACGTCCCAGGCGGAGTAGTTGGCGGATCCGATGGTAGCCGCATAACCCATGACGATGACCATGGCGATGATGCAGGCGACGATGAACATCAGTTTGAAAACCACGTACTTGTGGTATTTCGTCATCATTTCTGATGCGTCTACTAGTTCTGTCATAGTCATTGCTCCTTTCTGAAAATGATCTTGAATGACGGGATGGCCTTGGAGCGGTCGAGATACCCTGCATGCTCGGGGAACATGAGATGTATGTCCCTGCACCCCAGTTTTGCAGGGGTGCCAACATCCCACGCAGGCCTCTCCTCGCGGCTGAGCGGGAGGCTCTTGGCCAGTTCCTCGATGATCCTGAAATCGACATTGTCGGGGTTATGGCGGCTGTGGTAGTCCTTTCCTGCGGGACGGTAGCCTGCGGGAGGTTCCCATCTGTAATCCTCGTTGAAGAGGTGCAGATAATAGTTGCCGTCTATGATTTCGGCCTTGCACCCGGGTTTAAGGACCCTCAGTACCTCCCTGTAGCATTCCCTGGGTCTTTCGAGTGCCCATATGACGCTTCTCGAAACGACGGCGTCGAATTCGCAGTCCCCGAAGGCCAGGTCCTGGGCGTCCATCTTTATGAACTCACAGGAGACCCCTTCTTCGGCGGCATTGTTACGGGCCGTATTCACCATGGCCGCCGAATAGTCGACGCCGGTTACGATGGCTCCTTTCTTTGCCAGCAGTATGGAGAACAGTCCGGGTCCGCAGCCCAGGTCCAGGACACGGCTGCCGGAGCTTATGCCGAGGTCATCCATGAGTCCGAGGGCGATCTTCTCGCCCCTGTCGGTCATCTCCTCCATGACAGCGGACGAGAATCCGTTGCTGCGCATGTCCCAGTAGTTTTCGATCTCTTCCAATAATGTCATGGGGATCACGAAATGTGTCGGGGTGCAGAGCACCCCAAGAGGTTTCAGGCGGTGATGATTCCCTTTTCGGTCGCGTAGCTCTGGAGCTCGGCCAGGGTGAAGAACTCGATGTCCTTGAAGTCCTCGTAGCTGAATTCGGGATGGTAGGACTCGATGTAATCCTTCAGGAGCGCGTCCACATCGAAGTTGAACTTGTCGCCCCAGATGTGGTTGGCGACATAAGCGCAGGCGATGTAGCTTGCCACACCCATGTAGATACCCTGTTCGAGGAACAGTACCTTGCCGTTGTCGTATGCGTCGGAAAGGTTGATGGCCTTGATGAACTTGGCATCGGTGTTGTAGAGCGCGTATGCCTCGTTGTACTTGGTCTCATCGTGTGTGGTGAAGGTCTCCAGGAATCCGTAGTAGGGTCCGCTCTGGTCGATGATGATCCAATCGGGATTCATGGTCATGACTCCCTCTGCATCGATGCTTCCGGTGGAGAATCCCTTGTCGAGAGGAGTCTGGCCTCCGGCGAGGTAAACGAGTTCCTGAACTCCTCCGTGCATCTTGGCGACGCTGTTTCCGGCGTATCCTGCGTATACGAAGGGCCTGTCCTCGAGTTTGATATCCTTTATTGCGGTGGCGATGGTATCGTAGACCTTGTCGCACTTCTCCGCATAGGCGTATGCGGGATCCTCGTGTGCGGTAAGGTATCCGAGCGTGATGATCGCGGGAACGGTCCAGTTGTCCTCGTAGAACGGGAGACGTACGACGTCGATTCCCAGGGGTCCGCATTTCTCTTCCATGTCGGGGTCGAACCAGGCCCTGGTTCCGGAGAGGATGTAGCTGGGCTCGTCTCCGATGAATGTTTCATAATCGGGGGTGAACCTCGAACCGTAACATTTTGCGGAGGAGTATGCGGTATACCACTTCGAGTAACTGCCGCTGTTTCCTACCTGGTCGCAGGAGTACTTGCAGAGATCTGCCTCGCCGAGGACGAGCAGTGCCTCGTAGTTGGATTTGTATCCAACGGCACTGGTGGTGAGGGGGTATGTGCAGGATCCGATGACTCCGTCGACATCATAGAAGTAGAGGAGCATGTTGTTCTTGCGGTCCACCATGTTCTTGATCCAGTCCACGTCGGCCTGGTCGATCTTTCCGTCGACGTTCGCGTCGCAGAAGGACCTCTGGACGGTGGAACCGCCGTAGGTCTTGTAGCAGGTGTAGTAGGTTGCTTTCTCCTCTCCTGCGATGACTTTCTTCACAAATTCTACGTCCCTGCTGTCGAGGAAATCGTCGTTGTTGGCGTTCCCGAAGACAGTCAGACGTCCATCAAGGTTGTTGCTGTTGCGGACGGTCTCATGGTTGGAGTTGTTGTGGGTGAGTACCACAGCACCCGCACCAGCGCCCACGATTGCGATAACCGCGATTATGGCGATGATTGCTTTTGTGTTCATTGTATCAGTTGGATGTCTTATCCAAACCATTGTTAAAAATGATTGTATATAAAGATTATCAATCAATGATTGTTCATTCAAAAAATTTTTTGATGTTATTGGATGTATTTGGCAAATGTATAATCCTGCTTGGTCCGGGCCTTGCCGAATTATCAGCCTTTTTCGGGAGAGTCCGGTTTGAACCCCCTCTTCATATAGTATAGTATCTCGAACAGGGTTTTCGAGTCGGTAATCCCATAGAATACCTCCTTTCCGACTTTGACCGAGGTTATGAGGCCTGCGGAGGACAGCAGTTTGAGGTTGTGGGAGGTCAGGGATACCGAACACCCGAGTATCTCGGAGAGATCCTTCACATTCTTGCTTCCCTTCAGCAGGATCTGCAGGATCGCCACCCTGTTCGCATCCGCCAAAGCCTTGAAACGGGCGGCCGATTCCTCCATGGTATCCTTTTCGTAATCGAGCGTCTGCAAGGACTCATCATAGATCCTGTGCTCCGGGCCTTCGGTCTTCTCGAAGGGTTTCCGTGCGGTCACAACGAACGTGCCGGGCAGTATCATGTATCCCGATGCCGTGCTCACGGTATAAGGGGTCTTGTCCTCCAGATTGACGAAGATGTTGTCCATACCCAGACCCAGGAGTACCGAGGTATCCCATCCGGGGCGGCGCATGCTGCAGGCCGGGAGGTCCATCGCGATTTCCCTGATCTCGGCGAAATCGACGGAATCCATGTTGGTCTTGCCGTGCATCCCGGTCTCCTCGCTCCTCTTGACCTCGTCCAGCTGGTGTTTGGCCCGGTAGTCCTTTTCGAAATTGTCCAGATAATAGTTGCCGTCGATGATCAGGATGTGCCCTCCGGGTTTGAGGAGGGACATCCAGTACCTCAGCGTCCCGACCGGATCCTCGAGGCACCAGATTATGCTCCGGGCTATTATGAGGTCGAACGAGTTCTTGGGAATTCTCAGGCTGGAGACATTGCCTACCCTGAAATCCACGCTGATACCGAGTTCCTGTGCGTTCTTGCGGGCATAGTAGATCATCTTGGGGAGGCGGTCTATGCCCACCACAGTGTGGCCCATCCTGGCCGCCAGCAGGGCCATGAAACCGCAGGCTGTACCCATATCGCATATCGATGCCTTATGCCCCAGGGGCACCAGCGCCTCGATGATGTGTTCGTAGTGTTTCGTATCGTGGAGCTGAAGGCGGGTCAGCAGATTGTACCCCCTCGCACGGCGGTCCCAATATGCTAGCATGCGCGATACAGTGCTGTCATCCTTCGACATGATGGAGAATCCTGAAGGATCATCGGGATCGTAGACCATTTTACAGAACACCCTTTATGTAAAAATAATACCTTTATTATATTTAAACATTCAAACAATTTTTGAAATGTAACAAAAATGCAGTATACTACGGAAAATATCACTTTTTTACAAATATCCTTCCCTGCGCTTACCCTCCGTGTGCGTGCGCAACCGTATTAATACGTAACCGATATCGCCGTTTCATGGCAATGACGAAATTGGGAAGGAACCACCTGAGGTGGTGCTTCCCCTGCAACCTCCCGATCATGGAGTCCAAGACCTGTCCCGTGTGCGGCGCACCCACCGCGGAGACGGAGCTGACCCCTCCCGCCGATTCCAGGCCCGCGTTCGATTACGACATCGACAAGGCGAGGGCCATGGCGGACGAGTGCTTCGGAGAGGGCTGCGGAAAGGCGATGCTGCCGGAGGGCCACGTCGCGGTGATGAACAAGTGCCCCGCCATCGACAGGATGGAGGAGATCCTCAGCGACGGCACCATCGTGGCCACCGAGAGGTTCGACCTCGGCGTGGGATGGAGGTTCATCATCCGCATGCAGGGCGCCCTGCGCATCGCCAAGGTCATGAGCAAGGGCTACGTGGTCCTGAACCCCGATGCCGCTCCTTTCGTCAGGGAGAACAAGAACCTCATGGCCCCCGGCGTGTGCGACGCCGACCCGAACATCCGGATCGACGACGAGGTCATCATGGTCCTCGCCGACCGCACCGTCATCGGTACCGGTGTCGCCAAGATGTCCGGGAAGGACATGGTTGAGCTCAACCGCGGGGTCGCAGTTAAGACACGCTGGCACAAGGAGGAAACCCCCGTGACCTCTGACGTCGCCCACACATGGGACGACGTGGTGAAGGCCAACGAGGCGGTCATCATCAAGAGGCGTGACGAGGCCATATCTTTCATTCACAAGACCATGGAGAAGTACAAGGACATCCCCACCGTGGTCTCCTTCTCCGGAGGCAAGGATTCGCTCGCTTCCATGCTGCTCACCATGGACGCCGGGGTAGACGTGCCCCCGATGTTCATCAACACCGGCCTCGAACTAGACGAGACCGTCCGCTACGTCCACGACTTCGCCGAGAGGCACAACGTGAAGCTGGTGGAGCAGGAGCCCCCCAAGGACGCCTTCTACGGAAACCTGGTCTACTTCGGCCCGCCCGCCAAGGACTACCGCTGGTGCTGCAAGACCAACAAGCTCGGCCCCACCGTGGCCGCGATCACCAAGAACTATCCGAACGGGGTGCTGTCGTTCATCGGCCAGAGGAAGTACGAGTCCGAGGCCCGCCACGAGAAGCCCAGGGTGTGGCAGAACCCCTGGACCCCCGGGCAGATCGGAGCCTCCCCCATCCAGAGCTGGTCCGCCATGCACGTGTGGCTGTACATCTTCTACAAGAAGGAACCTTTCAACTACTGGTACGCCCACGGCCTGGACCGCATCGGATGCCTCATGTGCCCCGCCTCGGACATGGCCGACCTGGACACCATCCGTCAGGCCAGTTCCCAGTACTCCCGCTGGGACCAATACCTCAGCGACTACAGCTCCAGGACCGGTCTTCCCGAGGAGTGGAAGAAGTACGGCCTCTGGAGGTGGAAGAGCGCCCCCAACTCCGTGAAGGAGGAGATCAAGAGGGTCACCGGCAAGGAGGTCCCTCCCATGAAGGCATCCCGCGCCCTCGACCCCGCCGACGACGGACCCGTCGCCGTCAAGGTGCAGGACGGATACTCCCCATGCACCATGGGATACAGCATCGAGGCGGCCCTCTCGAGGCCCATCGACCTGAAGGTCCTCGAGCCCTTTACCCACGCCCTCGGATGGGTCATAAAGTTCGACGAGGAGAACGACGCCATCTACGCCAACTACACCACTTTCTACGGTGCTGGGTCTATCACCACCAAGGCCCTCACGCAGGGCGATGCGAAGCAGAACATGGAGCATGCGGTGCAGCTCATCGCGCGTGCCTTCAACTGCGTCGGATGCGGTCTCTGCGCCGCCCGCTGCGAGGAGAAGGCCCTGTACATGGAGGGCGGGAAGGTGCACATCCATGAGGACGACTGCATCTTCTGCATGAAGTGCTACGGCCCCTGCCCCGCGGTCAACTTCGCCCCCGCGGCCAAGACCGAGGAGAAGGGCTTCGAGGACTGAGCCCTCGTTCCCGCGTACGAGAATTTAAAAGGCTGGTACAGATAGCCGTCAGCATGTACTACGAGCCCGAGGACCTCAAGGCGGTGATGGACCGCGATCCTGCCATCATCGACGAAGAAGACGCCATCAAGTTCCATACCGGATTCCAGGCGGTTTCCATGTATAGGGAGAGCCACAAGCTTTGGCTCGAGGGCAAGTTCAAGGAGGCCAGGGAGATCAACTACCGCGCCCACCAGCTGACCGGGTGCGACATCCATCCCGGTGCGACCATCGGCAAGAGGTTCTTCATCGACCATGCCACCGGCGTGGTCGTCGGCGAGACCGCCATCATCGGGGACGACGTGAGCCTCTACCAGGGAGTCACCCTCGGCGGAGTCTCCACCAGCAAGGGCAAGAGGCATCCGACCCTCGGCAACCGTATCGTGGTGGGTGCCGGGGCCATCGTCCTCGGGGACATAACCATCGGCGACGACGTGAGGATCGGAGCGGGCTCCGTGGTCCTCAAGGACGTCCCCCCGGACTGCACCGTGGTAGGGGTCCCCGGGCAGATCATCAAATGCGGAGGGGTCCGCGTCGACATGAAGGACGCGCTCGACCACAACAAGATCCCCGACATCATGGAGGAGCGCATCGCCAAGCTCGAGGCGCAGATCGAGGCCCTCAACAACACCGTCAGCGCGCTGCGCGACGAGAACATGAAACTCAGGAGCGACAGGGAATGAGTCTGAAGATCTCCAACACTCTCACCAACAGGAAGGAACCGTTCGTCCCCATCGAAGAGGGGAAGGTAAAGATGTACGTCTGCGGGGTCACCGTCTACGACGACATCCACATGGGACACGCCAGGAGCATCATCACCTTCGATGTCGTCAGGCGCTACCTCCAGTACCTCGGCTACGACGTCACCTACGTCACCAACTTCACCGATGTCGACGACAAGATCATCAACCGCGCCAACGAGAGGGGCATCGACCCCCTGCAGCTGTCCTCCGACTACATCAAGAAGTACTTCGAGGACGTCGCCAAGCTCGGCGTGAAGAAGGCCGACATCTACCCCCAGGCGAGCACCAGCATGCCCTACATCATCGACATGGTGAAGGACATCGTCGACAAGGGCTACGGATACGCCACCGCCGACGGCAGCGTATACTTCCGCGTGAGGAAGATCCCCGACTTCGGAGCCCTCTCCAACCGCACCATCGAGGAGATGAAGTCCGCCGGACGCGTCGACCTCGACCCCAACAAGGAGGACCCCCTCGACTTCGCCGTATGGAAGGGAGTCAAGCCCGGAGAGGTCTTCTGGGACTCCCCCTGGGGCAAGGGAAGGCCCGGCTGGCACATCGAGTGCTCGGCCATGATCAGGCACTACCTCGGCGACACCATCGACATCCACGGAGGAGGAAACGACCTGGTCTTCCCCCACCACGAGAACGAGATTGCCCAGACCGAGGCGGCCTGCGGATGCAAGCTCGCCAACTACTGGATGCACAACGGAATGCTCGAGACCAAGGGCGCCGACGGCAAGACCGTCAAGATGTCCAAGTCCCTGAAGAACTTCTTCAAGGTCGAGGATGTGGCCGCCAAGTTCGACAAGTACACCATCCGCTTCTACTATCTCAACACCCACTACAGGAGCCCCCTCACCTACGGTGAGGAGAACATGCTCGAGGCCCAGGCTGCGCTGAAGAGGCTGTGGAACAACTTCCGCGACCTGCAGGCATGCGCGCGCGACGGTCCCGCAGGGGACGCCGGAGAGGCAGCCGCGCTCGTGGACACTGCCAAGAAGGACTTCACCGAGGCCATGGACGACGACTTCAACACCCGCGCCGCCATCGAGGCGCTCTTCGCCCTCGCCCGCAGCACCAACAAGCTGATGGGCGACAAGGCTCTCACCAAGGCCGGCGCCGAGGCGGTACTCGCATTCCTCGCCGACGTGGATTCCGTGCTCGGCATCCTGCCCGAGGAGGAGGAACAGGAGGACAACGGCGCCTTCGATGCCGTCATGTCCATCCTCATCGACCTCAGGAAGGAGCTCAGGGCCAACAAGCAGTACCAGTTCGCCGACATGATCCGCGACCGCCTGAAGGAGGCGGGATACGTCCTCGAGGACACCTCCGACGGCGTCAAGTGGAAGAAGATCTGAGGCACCGAAAAAATAACTTGCTGGCGGTTATATACCGCCGGCACCCTAACCTTCCATGAGGATTGGAAGGCGATGGCAGAGCAGGTACCGTTCAGGCAGGACCGTATCGGGAACGTACTTTTCGAGTTCTTCACGAACCAGGGATCCATCTCGGTGGAGGCCTGGCGCAGCACCCGCATCTGCAAGGTAACCGTTTTCTCCGCAGGCATCAGGCGCAGGATAGAGTTCACTCTTGATGACGACGGCTGGTGGAAGCTCATCAACCCCGTGGCCTACTCGGGATTCTGGAAGTGGGCCAAGAGATACTCATCCGGCCCGGATCCCCACTGCATGTCCTGGAGGCTCAGCATACTGACCGACGGCGCATGGTTCTACTCGTCCGGGGACGGCTGCTGCCCCGAGGGGATGATGCCCATGCTGAAGGGGATCGTGGACTTCGCCGAGGCGGCGAACTGTCTCAATCCGGGACCTTCCGGGAGGTTCCTCGCACAGTTCACCGACCCCTCCTGCGATGGATGACCCAGATGCGAAAACGGTTTATCTGCAGTTGTCGATTCGGGTCGCATGAGGAAGAATTTCGGAGCCAAACCCCTCGCCTATCCCATGCCCGTGTACATCATCGCATCCTATGACAAGGACGGCGTCCCCAACGCCATGAACGCGGCCTGGGGCGGCATCTGCGGAGAGGACAGGGTATCGATCTGCGTGGACAGGTCCCACAAGACCACCGAGAACATCCGCGAGCGCAAGGCCTTCACCGTGAGCTTCGCCACCGAATCCACCCTGGTCCCCTGCGACTACGTGGGCATCGTTTCCGGCTACAAGGTCCCCGACAAGTTCGCCAGGGCCGGGTTCCATGCGGAGAAGAGCGAGAACGTGGACGCGCCCCTGATCAAGGAGCTCCCTCTCGCTTTCGAGTGCAGGCTGATCAGCTACGACGACGAGACCGAGGTCATTATCGGACAGATCGTCAACGTGGCCGCCGACGAGTCGATCCTCACCGACGGTAAGATAGACCCAGCAAAGCTGAAACCCATCGTTTACGACGGTGCCGGACACGGCTATTACGCCTTCGGCAAGAGGGTCGGCAACGCCTTCAGCGACGGCAAGCAGCTCAAGTGAATTCTCCGGGCCGGCACCCGCCGGCCCGATAACTATTATATTTGTCCGCCCCATCGTCCGAGCATGGCGAAACAGTGTCCGCGCTGCTGGGAGAAACTCGAACCCGGCACAGAGGTATGTCCCCACTGCGGTTTCGAACTCGTACGCAGGGAAAAGCCCGCCGAGCCCTCCGCGGAGGCAGCTCAGGAGCAGCCCAAGAGGCGTGTCGTGTTCCCGACCGCGAGGAAGAAGAGCGATACGGGATTCACCTACAAGCTCGTCTTCGTGCTCACCCTCGTATGGGCGGTCATCGCTGTCGCCGGAGGTGTTTACAACCTCGCCACCGGCCCCTGGCTTCAGGGTCTGGGTCTTGTCGCATCCGGAGCGTTGTCCTTCGTTGCGTTCTACCTCATCCGCATCCGCGAGCATTACTTCATCGCGAGCATCATCGTCCTGGTGAGCGGTGCGGCCACCCTGCAGATCGTCCTGCTGGTGTTCTCGTTCTTCATCTCCTTCCTGGTGTATTCTAACGCCAAGCTGTTCAGCTCGAAGTGAGATCAGAACATCCCCATGATGGACAGGATCAGGAGATCCACACCCAGCACGGCGAACGCCCCGAGTATGGACGAGGGACTGAAGCGGACCTATCTTCCGCTGCGGTACTTATCCACGGATACCACCGCCGGTTGCAGGATTTACGGCGTCATTTTTGACTGTGTCTGGGACACTGCCGGCTGCAACCAGCGGTTCGGGGAAGGCGGTACCGGTCATGCCGCCGATGGCCGGCAGCGTGACAATGATGGAATCGGCCCGATCGAGATAAACGGGGCCGAGGCTGTCGTCCGCAGGGACCTCGATGGAGTCTGCGTACGAATATGAGAATGAGAGAATGCAGAGGGTGAAGACCAGGGTCCCGAGATAAATATAATCGGACCTCAGCCTTCTGTAGAGAGTACGGTTGGAAGACATTATACGACCTTGTTTTTAATTGATTTTTAATGGACTTTGATTTGTCAGGTGTTTTGTCTACGTTTTGTCTACATTAAATTCGCAGTATATTATAAATATATCGTTGTTCGGATTGCCAAAATCAATTAATTTCGTAGTGATTCTACGAAAATCGCATAAACAATCCGTGCAGATTGCGAAAAACAAGGTTCCCTCCCGGTTTTGCCCGGGAGGCGAGGTTTCGATGTTCAAAGACGGACGTTATCCTGGGGATAGGTCTCCTTGATAACGTCGTAGACGGTGCTGAAGGTGTGGTTCAGATCTATGGCGATCTTGACGCACCCCATGCCCGCGTCGTACCTGAGCAGGATAGGGATCTTGGCTTCTTTCGGAAGATAGGACTGCACTCCCACGTCCAGCGACCCGTCCTGTTTCCATTTGCGGGACTGGCAGCCCGGACACCTGTCCGGGGAATGGAAGGCCGATACCCACTCGTATTGGCATCTGTTGCAGTGATGCTTGAAACTGTTGTTCCACATCTTGCTCTTACAACGGGGGCATCTATGGGGCAACCCAACCTTTTTCTTGGGCTTCCATGAGGCGCCGCAGATCAAGCACGAATAGCGCTCGCTGCGCGGCTGAGCCGAACTACCGATAGACGTAAGCGTTTCCCCCTACGGCGATTTCCGCAAAAATCACCGATAGTTAAACTACTCACGGAGTTCGTTTAAAAGTTTATACGAACATATTCGCAGGAAAATGCACTTTTCCTATGCTGGGACGTGCCCTTTCAGGCCTTCGCAGGGGGGTTCTCGTACATGTACTTCCTGCACACGGGGATGATGACTCCTCCCACCAGGTTGCCGAAGGCGACGATGATGATGAAGATCAGGGCCTCCATGTTGTAGGCACCCGCGGAGCAGAAGTAGAACATGTCGGCGATGCTGTGCTCGAATCCGGCGAGGATGAAGACAGGGACCGCGAGGATGGCTCCGAGGTACTTCTGCTTCTGCTTGTAGTAGTCGGCGGCGATGAACATGAGAACACCGCAGAACACGCCCTTGCTGAAGATCCTGAAGTAGTCGGTCATGGCGAGCTTGGGGTCGACGAGGTTGGGGACCACGTTGTTGGCGAAGGCGTCGGCGGGCATCATGAATCCGCAGATGGCGCATCCGACGAAGTTTCCGATGATGATGACGAGGAGGTCCACGGCGAACGCGGGCTTGTTGTCGAAAAGGTAGCCGACCTTACCGGTGTAGAGGTCGAGACCGAAGGTGAAGACCGTGAAGAGTCCGATGCTGAATAGGATGGCACCGATCCACCTCTCCGCAGGGTTGAAACTCCAAACTCCGAGGTATACGCAGCATCCGATACTGATAGCCATACCGGCGAGGATGGCCCTGATGAAACATTTGAGATAGTGGTCTCCGGTCATGCTGAAAAAAGGATGAACGGAGTGTTATAAGGACGTTTCTTATTTAGGCTCTATTAAAAAAGGGGATGGCCCCCGAAGGGGCCGTTTGATTCAGATCTTCTTGAGCCTGTCGAGCATCTTGACAGCGGTGTCGACGACGTCGCGGCCCTTCTCGATCCTGTCCATGGCCTGGAGCTCGGACATGCCGGGTCCGGTCACGCCGTAGGCGACGGGCTTGTCGTAGTCGAGGGCGAGGTCGGTGATCTTCCTGGCGGCCTGGGCGGTGATGACCTCGTCGTGCTTGGTCTCGCCGGTGATGACGGCTCCGAGGGTGATGACCGCGTCGACGTCGTCCCTGGCGATGAGCTTCTTGATGGCGAGGGGCATGTCGAACACGCCGGGCACCTTGATGATGTGGTTGATCTCGACACCGAGGAACTCGGCCTCCGCCTTCGCCCTCTCGAGCATGAGGCTGGTGACCTCATAGTTGAATTCCGCTACTACTGCTCCGAGTCTGTATTTTGCCATTGTTCTTTCCTCCTATGGTTACTGTTTCAAAGGTGCACGGGGCCCTTGTCCTCGAACCCCTGCCTGAGTCCCTGTCCCGCCCTGGCGGTGAGCCTCTCGGGCCTGAACAGGAGATCGTAAACGTTTACTGCGTGCTCCCTGGTGCGGCGGTCCGCCAGCCAGGCGAGCTCCTTCTCATCCTTCCCCTCGTCCTCGTGGACGAAGACCTCGATGATGTGGGTGTTGGTCATGAGCTGCGCGCGGATGAGTCCGTTGGAGGCCTCGTCGGCGCACATCTTGTCCTTGGGCATGGGCCCGGGCATGCCGAGGGCCATGCAGATGTCGCAGTGCTGCTCCTCGATGAGCTTCTTGCAGGCGACGGGCAGGTCCTTCATGCCGGGCACGGTGACCCTGATGATCCTGAATCCGGTGCCGGTCTTCTGGAGTTCGTCGATGGCGGCCTTCCCCATGTCGTACCTGGCGAAGGTGGTGTCGGCGATACCGATGAGCTTCATTGTACGCCTCCCATTTCCTTGATCTTCTTCACGATGCGCCTGGTGGCGTTGAGGTCGTCCGCGGTCTCGGTGGCGCGTTCCACCCTTATATGACCCAGACCTTCTTTTTCCAGGCTCTCCCTGAGCTTCTCGGTGTCGAAGTGCTGGTCGAATCCCAGCACGATGACGTCGGGCTTGACCTCTCTCACGGTGTCGAAGATGTCGCCGTTGTTCTTGCCGACGATGGCGACGTCCACGGGCTTGAGGCTGCCGACGATCTTGGCCCTCATGTAGTCGGGGGTGATGGGCTCGTGCTTGTTCTTCCTGACCGTGTCGTCGCAGGCGACCACCACGACCAGCTCGTCGCCGAAGGAGCGCGCCTGCTGGAGGTAGGAGATATGTCCGGGATGGATGAGGTCGAAGACGCCCGAGGCCATTACTCTGACCATGCTCACACGTCCAGTTCGGGATGGTCCTTCTTGTATTCGTTCCAGGCCGCGATGACCTCGTCGCCGGTGACGATGGGCATGCCGTGGTCCTTGGCGTACTGGTAGCACTCCTCCTTGGAGCGGGAGTGCCCGTCGTGGCCCATCATCTCGCAGATGGTGGCGGAGGGCTTGACTCCGGCCATGTACATCATGGCGGTGGCGAGCTCTGTGTGGCCGTGCCTGTTGG
Source organism: methanogenic archaeon (assembly GCA_902787415.1). GTDB lineage: Archaea > Thermoplasmatota > Thermoplasmata > Methanomassiliicoccales > Methanomethylophilaceae > Methanomethylophilus. The sequence continues at coordinate 6,920 of CADAGG010000005.1, read as the reverse complement.
TGAGGATCTTGTCGGAGGTGTTCAGGAGGTGGACGTGTCCGGGGGCCCTGAACTCCCTGCCCATGTCCTCGGCGATCTCCTCGGGGGACTTGTCCTGGAAGATGACCTCGGCGTACCTCTTGATGGTGAGGGCGCGGTCCCTGTCGGGGATGCCGGTGTAGGTCTCCCTGTGGTTGATGGTGAGTCCGAAGGACGATTTGGTGCGGTCGTAGGGGATGTCGCTGGGAGCCATCTTCCTGAGGAGGGGATAGCTCTCGCCCGCGTACCAGAATACATCCGAGAGGAAGGGGAGTCCGATGTCCATGGCGAGCTTGAAGGGCGTGGTGGTGCAGAGCAGTCCTCCGGCATCCTCCCTCATCTGAGTGATTTTGTCGTAGGTGATGAATTCGGACGCGACGGTCATATCCGATTCCCTCTCGCGGTCGTCGAAGTCGTAGATAAGAATGATCTGACCTTTCCTGACCGCTTCTAAAGCCTTTTCGATGCTCATTGGTCTTCCTCTTCCCCCTGTTATGTCGGAACTTAAAATAATCTGTGGGGAACTACAAAAAAATTAGTAGAAACGCAGGCGCTCGTAGGGAGCTGGGAATCCGCCCCGACCATTATATAGTGCCGACGATATTTCAAAACAATTTGAAATGAGATTTCGGAATATTAGATATACCTAAATCTCTATTCGGAGTGTATGCCAGTGACGACCGGAAACCGTGAAGATTATCTTATCGCCATCCTCAGACTCACCGAAGGAGGATCCGCAGCCAAGACCACCGAGCTCGCGGAGCACATGGGCGTCTCGCCCGCCAGCGTGAGCGAGATGCTGAAGATCCTCTCCAAGGACGGTCTCGTCGAGTACGCCAAGTACAGGGGGGTCAGGCTCACCGAGAAGGGTTATACCGACGCCAGGCTCACCCGCAAGAGGCACCACATCGTCGAGAAGTTCTTCATCGACGTCCTCGGTCTCGAGCCGGAGATCGCCCATCAGGAGGCGCACCGCATCGAGCACACCATCTCCGATTCCGCCGCGCAGAGGATCTGCGACATCCTCGGGAACCCTCCCGACTGCGACTGCCAGAGCTGCGTCAACCCCTGCAAGTCCGTTTCCGGTTTCGGCATCTCCATCACCTTCCAGCTCTGTGACGCCGACGTGGGACGCCAGGGAACCGTCGCTTACATAAAATCCGACGACAGCAAGGTCATGGAGAAGCTGCTCGCCATGGGAATCATCCCCGGCAGGGACATCACCGTGACCGGCCGCGACGACGAGAAGGGAATCGTCACCCTCTCCGTCGGGGACTGCTCCATCGCCGTCGACAGGAAGATGGCATCCTACGTGTACCTGGACATGATGTCCGAGTGAAAATTCTGATATCTGGGTCTGCTGAAAGAATGCTCAGCGGACCCTGAACCTCACACCGAGTTCCTCGGCGATGAGGCGGCACTTCTCCTCGTCCTCGGGGGACTGGTATCCTCCGACGATCGAGACGGTCACCGCACCGATCCTCTCCTTGGCCTCGCGGATGAATCCCATGAGCGAGGTATAGGCTTCTTCAGCATCGAACCTGCAGCGGGTGATCTTCTTGTAAGATTCCGCATCGGGCGCGTTGAGGCTGATGGAGATGGAGTCGAGCACCTCCGCGAGCTCGGGGACGATGTCCCTGCCGTTGATGAGGTTCCCCAGCCCGTTGGTGTCGAGACGCACGGTCTTCTTCAGCTCGGAACGGATGCGGGGAGCGGTCTCCAGGATGACCCCGAGGCGCTCGGTGGGCTCGCCGTAGCCGCAGAACACGATCTGTCCCGCGCTCTCCGCGTCGGCCGCCTTCAGCGCCTCCATGATCTGATCGGACGAGGGCTCCTCCTTCAGCCACAGGCTGTCGGCGTCCCCGAGCTTGGGGGTGCTGTCCCGCCCGGCGGGGAAGGTGTGTTTACTGGTTCCTCTGCTTCTTCTGGAGGAATGCGGGGCCCTTCCAGCTCCACTCTCCGAGGAGGTGCATGAGGGCGGGGCCGACATAGGTGACCATGAAGAGTCCGTCGATGAAGATTCCGATTCCGAGGGCGAAACCGAATTCCTGGATCATCGAGGAGCTTCCGACCAGCAGGGTGCAGAAGGTACCGCCCATGATGAGCGCGCAGAGGCTGATGGTACCGCTGGCACTTGTGATCGCGGCATCGATGGCATCGTCGTTGGACATTCCGCGGACGCGGTTCTCCCTGACCCTGGTGGTTATGAAGATCTCGTAGTCGAGACCGAGTCCGAGCAGGACCACGAACAGCACGATGGGCAGGATCCACACTACCGGCAGGGAGAGGATCTCCTGGAATACCACGAAGGTGAGGGCGAGGGTCCACACGACGCTCATCAGGATGCACAGGATGGCACGGACGGGGGTCACGTAGCTTCCGAGGATGAGGAACAGCAGGATCAGCAGCAGGACGACCACGATGACCTTGATGTAGTCGAACTGCGAGGTCACGGTCTTGGAGATGTCGTACATGGCGGCGTTGGTTCCGCAGACCTTGGAGCTGGAGATGACCGTGGGGTAGGTCTTGTCGTATCCGTTGGTTCCGTGGAACGGTGTTGTCGGACATGGGCTTCTCCTTGGTGACGATCATGATGGACGCTGCCTTTCCGTCGTCGGAGAGGAGTCCGGTGCCGACGTTGAGGATTCCGTCAACGAAGTTGGCGAGAGTGAGGTGGTTGACCGGATCAAGTTCCGACATAGGCATGGATTTGCCCATTGCGGTAGCAGCTCCGACGAGGGTCTGGACGTAGTCGTGGACCGCAGAGGGCATGAGGGTCACCAGTGCGGTGTTAACCGCGGCAATCTGTGCGGCATTGCCTGCGGGGTCTGCGGCCCAGGTAGCAATCTGGGTTGCGGTGGCGGTTGCCACGGTGGTGTCATCCCACTCGGGATGGAGAGTCTTCACCTGAGTGTATACGGCCTTGAAGAACAGGGTCTGCCAGGAGTTCAGTCCGGAGGCGGTGGCGACGAGGTCGTTGGACTTCAGATCCTCGGAGATGAGCATGAGTGTGGGGATGTAACCTGTATAGGTCGTGGTATTCAGGGCATTCTCATTCCAAACTACGTAGGGGACAGGTTTTCCGACACCCAGGTCGGCAGTGCCGGTAGCGGTGGTGGCGGTGCCGGGGAACTCGACAACCACATAGGTGGGCATGAGGGTTCCGCCGTAGGTCTCGTCCATGATGGCGTAGAGACCGTCCTTGGCCTCTCCGTTGGGCTCGACGGAGATCATGTCGTAGGAGCTGTTGAAGGTTGCATAGGCGTAGAGGGAGGGGACGGAGATGACGACGGCCACGACCACGATGGGAAGGGCGTGCTTCCTGGTGACCCTGGCGACCCACTGGAAGTACCTGTGGAACACGTGGGACACCTTTCCGTAGGCGGTGGGGTGCGAACCCTCCTCAGCCGCCTTGTACTTGGCGATGGTGTGGGGCCAGAAGGTCTTCTCTCCGAGGAGATTGACGATGGCGGGGACGAAGGTCAGCGCCGCGATCAGTGCGAAGACGATTCCGACTGCGAGCATGAGGCCCATGTTGCGGACCATGCCGAAGTCGCAGATGGTCAGGCAGGCGAAGCCGATGATGACGGACATTCCGGAGGTGAACACGGATTCGCCGGCCCACTCGACGGAGGTGAGGAGGGCGTCGTGGTGCTGTGCGCCCTTCTTGAGCTCCTCCCTGTACCTGGTGATGATGAACAGTCCGTAGTCGCATCCCGCACCGAGCATGGTGACGACCATCAGGGTGGAGGTCAGGTAGAACACGCTGGTGGTGGAGGCGAAGTGGAAGAGGACCACCATGGCGACGGCGTACGCCGCACCGAATCCGAGCGGGGGAACGATGGCGGTGACGATGGCTCCGAAGAACAGTGCCAGCAGTGTGAATATTAGCACGATGCTGAGGATGTGGATCAGGTTGACGTCGTTGTTGGCGGCGGTCATGGTGTCGTAGGTGAGGGCCGCGTTGCCGGAGACGTAGGTGGTGAGGTTCACGCCGGTCTCGGACTTGGCCTGGGCGACCGTGTCCCTGACGTGGCCGGTCTCGTCGGCGAACTTGATGCTGTCGTCGGTGGTTTTGATCGAGAATATCATCACGCCGATCGTATCCGCTCCTTCGCCTGTATTGGTGTAGGAGCCGACGTTCGTCAGCGTGACCTTGGCCGATGAATCGGCATTGGTGCCGTATCTGGTCTTGAGAAGGTTACCGATGGAGGTAGCCAGGGTGTTCACCGCGGTGGCCTGTTCGGGTACTGCGGTATCGTATTTCACGACCAGTACCTCATCCATATCCACTTTGTTGGTGAAGTACTGGTCCATGTAGGCGTTGCCCTGGGCGGATTCGCTGTCGCTCCCGGTCATCTTGGTGAGTTCGTACTCGAGGACGCTGTCGGCCCTGAGCATGAAGGGAACGCAGAGGATGAAAATCACGACCCAGATGGCGATGATCGCCTTGGAGTGTTTCATGACGGTATCTGCTAGTTTTGCAAACATGTGCTAACCTTAATTGGACTGAGTATTAACGCATATATAAATATTTTTGAACATGCTCAATATTATGAAATCTACTGATAATTGATAACATCCTCAAAAACCGATGCCTGGCATATGTTGAATTCTGTTCCGGCGTTCACAGGATGTTCGCTTACTTTTTGATTGGATTCAAAAATTGTGGATACGGATATATATGCGGAATGTGATGGTGACATAATGGCCAGAGGCAAACTGAGCGTCCAGGAGAAGCGCGACATCGCTCGCAGGCAGATCATGGACGTCTCGCTGGAGCTTTTCCTGAAGAAGGGATTCGAGGAGACCACCACGCGCGACATCATAGCGAAGGCCGGCATCCTCAACGGCAGCCTCTACAACCGTTTCAAGAACAAGGACGAGATTCTCATCAGCATCCTCCGCGACGCCATCGGCGACATCCTCCGCGAGTCGGAGACCATCCTCCGCCAGGGCAACAGCTTCCTGGCCGCACTGTCGTTCCCCGGTATCTTCCAGCTCTATGTGGCGAGCCGTTCGAAGAGCATCGCCAAGCTGGTCTACGTGGTCCACTGCAAATGGGACGCGGTAGAGATATTCAGCGACATCTTCGAAGTCTGGTGGAAGCATTTCGTGGAGGAGTTCGGCCTCGCCAAGGCGGATCCCGAGAGGAGCAGGCTCGTGCTCTCGTCGATGATCGGCTCCATCGGCAACATGGTCGGATACTACGCCAACGGCGGCAACGCCCCCTACCAGGAGGCCTCCAAGCACCACCTGATGATGATCTCCACCACTCTGGGTATTCCCGCCCTGAACCTCGACGAGATCCTCGGCACGATCTTCAGCATCCTGGAGTCCGGCGAGCTGGAGTTCCTCGGGCACAAGCTCAGCGAAGGGCTGCTGGAGTGAGAGTGGCTGGTTCTATAACGAAGTGTGTGGAAACGAAACCACACACCAGTCACAGTTTTTCGCACTTCGGCTTCCGCCTCGGTAATTCAGGCAATCGGTGACGTGCCGAGGATGTCGAACCCCATCCCGCGTCTTAAGACGTTCACGCATGCGTTGTCATCACGGTGTTTGGTGAAACCGCAGAATCTGCAACGGAAGGTCTCTTCGCTGAACGGATCGTTCAGCCTTCCGCATTTGGTGCAGATCCTGCTCGTGTAGGCGGGATTCACTGCGATGAACGGATCGTTCAGCATTCCGCATTTAGTGCAGATCCTGCTCGTGTAGGCCGGATTCACTGCGACTATCTCAGACCCGGTTTCCTCCCCCTTGTATCTGAGCAGCCTCATGAACGTCCCCGCGCTCGCATCACGGAACAGTTTCCTTGTTTCTTCGTTGTCCTGTAACTCAATCAGTTTCTTTACCGAAAGATCCTCCACGAAGATCTTCGTGCGATTCTGAACAATCGATCTGGTTGCTTTCTGCAGTACGTCATTCTTGCTGTCGTCGATCCTCTTCTGCAGATGCCTGAGATGACCCAGATACTTCCTACGTTCCTCCGAACCCTCCTCGGTCTTGGAGATCTTGCGCTGTATCTTCGCTATCCTCTTCTCATTCTTCCTCATGGTACGGTGGTTCTCCACCACCGTATGGTCGGTGAGTGTGGCCACTCTCCTGGCCCCGAGGTCCAGACCCACGGGGTCGGGTACATCGGTATCCATGAACCATGTGCGGTTGTCCGGTACCTCAGGCACTTCGCAGAAGACCGTGATGTACCATTTGTTTGATTTCCCCATCTTCTTCCTGGATACCACGGCCTGTTTCATGCAGCTGACCGGATATCTCCTGATGATTCCGTTATCGGAAGCCCTGACCCAACCGATGCCGCCGAGGAACATGCGGGGTTTCTTGCCCCTGAACAAGCCTTGGGTATCCAAGCGGTATTGTTCATAAGCAGTATAGGTGAACGAATCGTACTTTCCTTCCGATCTAAATCTCGGCAGACCTGCGGAAGAATCATCGACCAGAGAATCGAACCAACGTTGATATGCTTTGTATATCCTGCTGCCGACTTCTCTGACAGCACTTCCGTAAGCTTCCCTCCTCCAGAGATTGATCCCCCTGAACTCACCTGCTTTTGCGGTGAGTTCGAATTCCGAAGGGAATCTCGGAAGGGGGTTGGTTTCCGTTTCGTACAGCGAAGCATCTTCACCTTCCTTCACGCCCATGCTCTCGCGCCATTCATCGTATCTTTTAGTGAAGTCCCTGCAGTACTCGTTAAGATCGTTGTAGGTAGCCCTGCAGGCATGCAGGGTCAGTAACATCCTCTTCTCCTGTTCAGGTTTAGGGAAGAGTTGGATCTTCACGGTACGATACGGCATCGTTTTTCATACGTTGTTTAGGAGTATATAAAGTTCACAGGGGGAGGTCGCCGAAAGTACCGAAAGTGACCGAAACTGAAATCTGATTGACCA
>CADAGG010000004.1 GCA_902787415.1 methanogenic archaeon | reverse complement strand
CGCCGGGGATGTAGATTCCCGGTTCGGCGGACACTATGTTGCCCGCCTCCAGGATCTGATCCGATTTGGGCGAGATGTGGATGGGCTGGTGGACGTCCATGCCGATGCCGTGTCCGAAGGAATGGATGAACTTGTCCTTGAACTCGGACTCATCTATGATCTTCCTGGCGGCGAGGTCCGCCGCATTGGCCTTGGCTCCCGCGCGGTACTCCGCGATCCCTGCCTCCTGCGCCTCCAGGACGACCTCGTAGGCGCGCCTCATGATCTCCGGAGGCTCCCCCAGGAAGACGGAGCGGGTCATGTCGGAGCAGTAACGGTCGTACTTGGTGCCGAAATCGAACAGGGCGACATCCCCCTTCTTCAGACGGTAGTCCCCGGGAACGTAGTGGGGCATGGATGCGTTGGCCCCGAAGGCGGCGATGGTGTCGAACGCGTTGCCGGAACCTCCGAGCTCCCTCATACGGGCATCCATCCGGGCGGCGACCTCCTTCTCGGACACTCCCTCGGAGAGGTAGTCCGGGATCTCGCAGGCCACTTTGGAGGAGATCTTGCATGCCTTGCGGGTGGCCTCGATCTCCTTCGCGTCCTTGACCGCGTAGGTCTTGGCCAATGCCTCGGAGGCGTCGGCGATCTCGAACTCGGTGCCGGTCAGCTTCCTGATGCCGGTGACCGCCGCATAGGATGCGGAGTGGGTGTTGAATCCCACCTTCCTGCAATCCTTCAGGGAGGACTGCAGATGCTCGGTGAGGTCCTGCCTGTTGTGGTAGACCTTCACGTCGCCCTTGCCGCAGCGGGCGGCCTCCTCCTCCAATATCGATACTATCACATCGAGGGACCCGTCCTTCCTGACGACGGCGTAGGAGCCCTCGAACACCCCTGAGTTCTGCTCAGTCAGATACCAGAATGCTGAGTCGAGGAAGGGTTCCCCGTCGTTGGCGATGACGATGGCGTCGAGGTCGCCGGCATTCTCCATGAGCCTCTCGGTCCTGGTGCTTTTCATAGGGTACGGAAGTGCCTACGACCGTATAAAACTGACTGTGCCAGATAAGGAAAAGATAAGGCCCCCGGAGGGGCCGTTGGAGTTTCAGATCCCGACCCACTCGTTCCTGCAGATCCTCTTCAGGGCGGCGATGGCCGAGAGCGCTGCGAGGTACGAGGTCTTGGGGTTGTCGGGCGAGGGGACGTTGTAGGTGTGGGAGACGAACCTTCCGAAGTTACCCTCGACGTCGAGCTCGTGGGAGTTGCTGGTGGCCATGGGGTCCAGGACGATCTTGACCTGGGTCCTGTCGAAGCCGATTCCCAGAAGGGCGACGGTGGCGGCCACGTTGATGTTCTTGGGGAAGATCTTGACGGCCTCCCTGGCGGGACCGGAGTACACGACGGTCTTCTCCTTCACGGTGTTCACGTCGATTCCCTTGTCGATGAGGTACTGTATGTCCGTCAGGGACTTGGGTCCCTTGGTGGTGGTCAGGGTGACGGAAAGGATCTCGTCACCGGCGGCGGACCTGAGTCCGTCCACTCCGCACAGCGCACCGGTGGGGATGAAGATCTTGGCCTCGTGCTCCTTGGCCTTCTGGAAGAGTGCCTGGCGGTAGTCGTCGTCCACGAGGGATCCGACGGACATGATCATCATGTCGACTCCCCTGGACACTACCCTGGGGGCGATCTCCCTGGCGGCCTCCTGGGTGGAAGACTCGATGACCAGGTCGCAGTGGTAGAGCTCGTCCTCGACGGAGTCGACGACGATGGCCTTCTTCAGTCCGGCCGCCACCTTGTCCGCGATGTCCTTCTTGATGTCAACGAGGTAGATCCTCTTGACTTCCTCCATGTCATCCGCGGCCTTGGCTAGCTTGGAACCGATGGAACCGCATCCGACGATTGTAATCCTCATGAAGGGCGGAATGACGGTTGGTTATTAAGGCATTTCCCCGATTCCGATGCGGCTCATACGTAATTCGAATTTTAATCGACCTTTTCACTAAAATTCAACCATGTATTTTACGAATTTCGAAACGACAAAACTAAATCCGCCAGAGCGATACGGGGAGCTATGGAGAGGTACGAGGTACTCGATCACACGGCGGACCTGATGATCAAAGGATACGGTTCCGACCTCGAGGAATGCTATGCCAACCTCGCCTACGGCATGTTCGACCAGACGGTGGACCTCAGGGATGTCACGCCCTCGGAGACCCGCGAGGTCGATGTGACCGGTTTCGACGACGAGGACGCACTCTATTCGTTCCTCTCGGAGCTGCTCTTCATCGAGGCCTACGAGAACATCGTCCTGAAGGAGTTCGATGTGAAGGTAGACGGCCTGCACATCACCTGCACCGCCCGCGGGGAGCTCCTCAACCGCTCGAAGATGAGGATCCGCGGGGAGATCAAGGCGGTCACCTTCCACATGATGGACATCGACAGGGACACGCCGTCGGTCACCGTGCTTTTCGACGTGTGACTCTACCCATATATACCGAGTTGGGGTTATCTCCACTATGCTTAAACTCGGCTGGTTTTCCACGGGGAGGGGCCCCGGTTCCAGGAATCTGCTCAAGGCGGTGATGGACGAGAAGGAGAAGGGCACCCTCGACATCGAGATCCCCTTCGTATTCTGCAACTGGGACAATACCGAGGAACCCAACTCCAGGAAGGAGCAGAGGGAGATCTTCTTCGATATGGTGAGAGGATACGGCATCCCCCTGGTCACCGAGTCATGGAAGAAGTTCAAACCCGAGCTCAGAGCCGCCGACGAGGTGGCCTGGGGATTCGAGTACGGCAAGGTCCTCAGGGAGAAGACCGGCGTCTACGGACAGGACCTCGGCATCCTGGCAGGCTACATGCTGTGGATGGACGACGACACCTGCGAGGCCTACGACATGCTTAACCTCCACCCCGCGCTGCCCACCGGCCCCAAGGGCACCTGGCAGGAGGTCATCTGGCAGCTCATCGCGGAAGATGCGAAGACCCAGGGGGTCATGATGCACATCTGCACCAAGGAGCACGACCGCGGCGATGCGCTCACCTACTGCAGCTTCCCCATCCGCGGAGGAGACTACGACGCGCTGTGGGCGCAGATGTACGAGAAGCTGAAGACCTCCACCCTCGAAGAGATCAAGGAGAGGGAGGGCACCGAGGAACCCCTGTTCAAGAGGATCCGCGAGGACGGCGCCAAGAGGGAGCTGCCCCTCATCGTGGCCACCATCAGGCTGTTCGCCGAAGGAAAGGTGTGCATCAAAGACAAGAAGCTCTGGTGCGACGGCAGGAAACTGGACGGTCCCTACGACCTGTCCGATGCGGTGGACGGGGCGATCTGATGGACGAGGTCAACCCGATGGCCGAGATGGGCCTCGTCCACGACAAGCAGATCATCATCGAGCCCCAGGGATTCATCACCCCCTCCAACACCATCAGGAACCTGGCCGCCGAGTTCATCGAGCACGGCGCCAGGCTCTACGACATGTTCGACCGCTACGACAGCGTCATCACCTACATCCTCAACAGGGACAACGTCGGGAACAGCTCCGACGCGGGCAAGCTCATCGCGCCCTTCCTCAAGGCCTCCGAGGCCGGGGACTACAACGTCTCGAAGTACTACAGGGAGAACCTCCCGGTCATGCCCGGCGCGGCGGAGGCCATGGAGTACTTCCTCAACACCCTGCCCACCTTCATCGACACCAGGATGTACGAGCACGCCGCCTACGCCCTCTGCGAGGCCGTCAACGTGCCCATCTCCATCGTCAACGCGTCGAGCCTCGAGCTCGACAGCACCAGCATGTCCCGCCAGACCGCCCGCGAGCTCAGGAAGACCGCGGCGGACCTCTCCAAGGTGAAGATCTCCAAGACCCAGTACGAGCTGAACGTGCCCGTCGAACTGGACGAGGACGAGGTCAACATGATCTCCGCCCTCGACGAGGTCTTCCTCAGGAAGCTGCAGAAATCCGAGGCGGGGGAGCTCATGCAGAACACCAGCATGGTCGGCTCCAACGAGAAGGCCTACGCGCTCCTCGACATCAGGAAGGGCACCCAGGTGGACCTGGACGGCACCGCCTACGTCGGCGGGGAGCAGTCCGACTTCCAGGTGCTGGACCTGGTCAAGGACGGCAACGGGCTGGCCATCTCCTTCAACGGGGCCGAGTTCGCCGTCCACGGCAGCAACGTCGCGATCCTCTCGGAGGACGCCACGGTGGTCACCGTGCTGGTCTCCAAGTTCTACGACACCGGCATCCAGGGGGTATTCGACCTCATCGACAACTGGAACCGTGACTACCTGAAGAACGCCGACTTCCCCGACCGCAACCTGGTGGACGAGATGCTCAGGAGGCATCCCAAGAAGCTCCCCGAGGTCTACCGCGTCACCCGCGACAACGTCTCGGAGATCGCCGCCAAGAGCGACGAGTACCGTACCAAGCTGTTCAGGAAGTACGAGAAGAAGGCCGCCAAAAAGAACTGACCCAGACGTCCGTTTTTCATTCCGGGACGGAAGCGTGCCCGGAGACTTGGGTGCATGGCCCTGCCATGCCGTTTTGGGTTGAGAATAGTGCTCTAGACGGGATTTGAACCCGGGTCGCGGCCTCGAAAGGGCCGCATGATTGGCCGCTACACCACTAGAGCGTAATTCCGTCTTATAGGTGGACCGAATAAATACTTTGCGAACGGCCCATAATCCCAGGTTTTCGGCCGTTTATAAGCGGTTACACGCGTTGCGCGTCACATTCTTCAACGATTATTGCACTAAATCGGGGGAAGTATTATAAATAAGGGAGACGGATGGGCGGGAAAGGAGAATTACCATGGTAGATGGACCATTTGAGAGCACTGAAGAGGACGTAACCCGTGTACGTCTGCCCAACATCAAAGAAGCGGAGATGTTCGGAATCGCCGACCAGCTCCTCGGAGCATCCAAGATCCGCGTCATGTGCGAGGACGGACAGTCCCGCGTCGGACGCATCCCCGGCAAGATCAAGAAGAGGATGTGGATCAGGGAGGGCGACCTCCTCATCATCTCGGTCTGGGATTTCGAGCCTTCGAAATGCGACGTCAGGTTCAGGTACACCAAGACTCAGGCCATGAACCTCAGCAAGAAGAACAAGATTCCCAAGAACCTCGACATATTCTGAGGAATCCTATTGCCCTCCACATCATACGACGAGAAGTACGCCTACCTTGAGCAGCGCATCGACGCCCTCAAGACCAACAAGACCGGCGACGAACGTCAGACCGAAGGCGAGGGCTTCGACAGGAAGACCCTGATGACGCTCTACCCCTTCATGAAGAGAGGGCTGATAGACAAGGTCCACTACCCCATTTCCACGGGGAAGGAGGGCAACGTGTTCTACGCCACCGACGAGGACGGCGAACCCGTGGCCCTCAAGATATACCGCACCTCGACCTCCACCTTCAAGCGCGTCAGCAAGTACGTGGAGGGAGACCCCAGGTTCAAGGGGACCACCGGCAACCGCTGGAAGTTCATCTACACCTGGGCCGCCAAGGAGTTCAGGAACCTCGAGAGGTACTACGAGGCCGGACTCCCGGTGCCCGAACCCATCGCCAACGACAAGAACTGCCTCCTGATGGAGTACATCGGGGAGGAGGGCAGGCCCGCGCCCCAGCTCAGGGACGTGGCGATGGAGAACCCCACCGAGGTCTACGACGAGGTCGTGTCTTTCATAATCGACGGCTGGAGGGACGCCCACCTGGTCCACGGCGACCTCAGCGAATACAACATCCTCATGATGGACGGCGAACCCATCGTGATCGACGTGGGCCAGTCCATGACCAGCGACTTCTTCAACGCCAAGGAGCTGCTGGACAGGGATATCGTCAACATCAACAGGTTCTTCAAGAACCGCGGGGCGGACATCATCGACCCCGAGACCATCAAGGAAGAGGTCTTCGCACCCGAAGACGAGAACGACGATGATGACTCCGACGAGGAAGAATACGCGGAGGACGAAGAGGAGGAAGAAGAATGAGATCGATAAGAATCCCGTCCGACCGCGTGGGAGCCCTCGTGGGCAAGGACGGAAGCTCCAAGAAGATGATCGAGGAGAGGACCGGCATCAAACTCCAGATCGACAAGGAGGGAGAGGTCGTCTACGACGACAACGCCGAGGGCGTCGAGCCCATCATGGCACTGCAGATCATGGACGTCATCAAGGCCGTCGGCAGGGGATTCAACCCCGACAAGGCCATGAAGCTGCTGGACGACGAGGACATGTACTTCGAGAGCATCGACATCAAGGATGTCATCGGCGACCGCCAGAACCAGGTCGTCAGGGCCAGGGGACGCCTCATCGGCAAGGACGGCAAGACCAGGAAGCTCATCGAGGACCTGGCCGACGTCTACATGAGCGTCTACGGCAACACCGTGTCCCTCATCGGCAACAGCATCAGCCTCCCCATCGCCAAGAACGCCATCGAGATGCTCCTGCACGGCAGCGAGCACTCCACCGTCTACCACTACCTGGAGAGCCAGCGCCCCAAGCTCAGGATCGCTGAGATGGGATTCGACCTGTGAGGTTTTACTCATGGAGCAATGGGTTTCCGACAATCTCGAGAAGGCCGCCAAGATAGCGGCCCTCGGCTACTGCGACCACTGCCTCGGCAGGATGTTCGCCAAATGCGGAGAGCAGCTCACCGACCTCCAGCGCGGGCAGATGCTCAGGGCCGCCCTGAAGGAGAGCGGACAGGACTTCGAGCCCGAGGAGATGTGCCCCCTCTGCGAGGACCTGTTCTCCATGCTCCCCCGCTTCGCCGAAGCGGTGGCCGAGAAGGTCAACGAGGTGGAGTCCGAGAACTTCCTGGTCGGCTGCAGGATCGACCCCGCCCAGGCCAAGCTGGAGAAGGAGGTCATCGAGGAGTACGGACTCGCCGAGACCGCCGAGCCCCTCAAGACCGAGCTGAACCGCGAGATCGGCAAGGTCGCGCTGCCCATGATCAACAGGGCGGTCAACTTCAAGGACCCCCAGGTCGTGGCCTGCATCGACACCCGCTTCGCCGACGTCACCCTCGACATCGCCCCCATCTTCATCGCGGGGCGCTACAACAAGCTCAGCAGGGAGATCCCCCAGACCATATGGCCCTGCCGCATGTGCAAGGGCAAGGGATGCCCCCGCTGCAACGGCACCGGCAAGATGTACCAGACATCCGTTCAGGAGATCATCGGCGACATCGCGCTCGAGATGGCGCAGGGCGACGAGCACTTCTTCCACGGCATGGGAAGGGAGGACATCGACGCCTGCATGCTCGGCACCGGCAGGCCCTTCATCCTCGAGATAAGCCACCCCCGCATCAGGGACATCGACCTCGACGAGCTCGAGAAGAAGGCCAACCAGTCCCCTCTGGCACAATACCACGGACTGCGCTTCGTGGCCCGCAAGTACGTCAAGGAGTACAAGGAGGCCGAGTCCGATAAGACTTATCGCGCGAGAGTACGTGCGGAGAGCAAAGTTAATAAAGAAAGAGTAGTTGAAGCCACTGTATCATTCGAGAACGTGCACCTTGCCCAGAGGACTCCAACGAGAGTCGAGCACCGGCGTGCGGACCTTGTCAGGGACAGGGTCGTCTACTGGGTAAAGGCGGAGAACATCGAGGAAGACACCTTCGACCTCGTGCTCAAGACACAATCCGGGACCTACGTCAAGGAGTTCGTGTCGGGCGACGACGGAAGGACGACGCCCAGCTTCTCCGAGAGACTCGGCATACAGTGCCGCGTAGAGCTCTTGGACGTCTTAGAAATCGACTATCAACAACCTGAGGACTGATATACATGCAGAGATCCAGAGGAACCAGATCAAAAACCCGCCAGATTCTGAAGAAGAAACCCAGGGCACGCGGACTTTCCCCCATCACCAGGGGATTCCAGACCTTCGAGCCCGGAGAGAAAGTCAACATCGTCATCGACCCCAGCATCCACAGTGGAATGCCTCACTCCAGGTTCCACGGCCTCACCGGATTCGTCATCCAGGAGAGGGGAACCGCTTACGAGGTCAGGGTCAACGTCGGCGGAAAGACCAAGATCGTCGTCTCCCGCCCCGAGCACCTTGTAAAGGCAGTCGCATAAACGGATTACATTACTGACGGGTGAAGATCATGGCAGAGGGCAAATACGTATCTGTAGCAGAAGTAAAGGAAATGCTTACCGCGGAGAACGAGAAGAGAGGAGAGCTCATCCCCTCCCTTAAAGCGGCAATGAACACTGCTGTCGACACCTGCCCTCTGACCAAGGAACAGGCTGATGAGATCATCGCGAAGATCTCCGAGATCATCGCGGATCTCTCCCTGACCGAGGATTCCAGGGCCATGATCCCCGTCAAGATCGCGGACACCCTTCCCAGGTTCCCTGTGGAGGTCCGCGCGATTTTTGCAAAAGAGAGGGGTGTCACCCTTTCGCCTGATATGATCCAGCAGATTCTCGATACTGTCGCTGAATACGCCAACTGAACGCGAGGGACAGAAATGGAAGAATACGCATACATATTAGACATACCGCCCCAGTCCCACGGAAGGAGAGAGAACATCTGCTACGCCGTCGGAGACAGGGACTTCAAGCTCTTCGAGCTCGTTTACAAGGCAGGGGTCGTCCTCCAGTTCGAGGACCGCGTCTACATCGGCAAGGAGGCCGAGCAGAGGACCGCCATCGACCACGTCAAGAGGAGGATCGGATACGACGAGCTCTCCTCCACCGCGCAGTCGGAGCTCGAGTACGCAGTCAGCCTCGCAGTCAAAGCGGACGAGGCGCGCTTCGTCAAGTTCTTCAACACCGCCGGACCCATCAACATCAAGAAGCACATCCTCGAGGAGCTTCCCGGACTCGGCAAGAAGAGCATGATGGCCATCATCGAGGAGAGGCGCAAGGAGGAGTTCAAGGACCTCGCCGACATCGCGGCCAGGGTCCCCTCGGTCAAGAACCCCGAGAAGCTCATCGTCGCCCGCATCATGCTCGAGATCATGGACGCGGACAGGAAGCGCTACCTCTTCGTGGAAAGATGAATCCCGGCGAGACCAGCAGACTCATCGCCGAGACGGGCGTCGTACCCACCAAGAGCAAGGGACAGAATTTTCTCACGGACGGCCGTGTGGCTGACCGCCACATCGGCTATGCCGAGATCGAACCCGGGGACAGGGTTCTCGAGGTAGGACCCGGTCTGGGTATACTCACACAGAGGCTCATCGGCAAGGGCGAGTCGCTCACCTGCATCGAGATTGACGACATCCTCGCCAAGTACATCGAGGAGACCTACGGAGATCAGCTCACCCTCATCCACGGGGATGCCGTGAAGGTCCCCTTCCCCCCGTTCGACAGGTTCGTCAGCAACCTGCCGTACAGCGTCTCCACCCCCATCATCTTCAAGCTTCTCGAATACCCCTTCAAGAAGGCGGTGGTCATGGTGCAGAAGGAGTTCGCCGAGCGCATGGTCGCCGACGTTGGCAGCCCCGACTATTCGAGACTCACCGTCAACCTGTTCTACAAGGCAGAGTGCCAGATAGTCGAGAACGTTCCCAAATCCAGGTTCAAGCCGCAGCCCAAGGTGGACTCCTGCCTGGTGTCCATCACCCCCCGTCCCGCGCCCTTCGCGGTGAAGGACGAGAAGATCTTCTTCAGGGTCACGCAGGTATGCTTCGACCACCGCAGGAAGAAGATCGGCACCTCCCTGAAGGCGGCCAGGCTCATCGAGTCCGCCGACCAGATACCTTACGCCGACGAGCGCATAGAGCACCTCAGGCCAGTGGAGATCGGAGAGATCGCTGATGCGGTAGCCCGCCTGAAAGACGCCGCTCACTAATCGATCATGATGCTTGCATCCCGTCGAGAGATGCTGACTCCCATATGGCGTATCAAGACACTACAAAAAACTAGTTCTGAATATCAGAATTCGCGAGTTTTCATACGAAAAAGTAATTAGTTCACCCTGTGAGCATATAAAATACAATGGATATATGTACAAATTAATTAATTCGTAGCATTAAACACATACGATTAAATAATTCGTGTTACTATAATGTTTCACAGGAATTGGTTGTAATGTGGCTAGTAATCGCATCAATCTTTGCTCTTGTTGCCACCTATTCGTGGATTAACACTCCTGGTAAGAACCGCAACGGGCAACTCGCCCTTGCCTTCTGGGCCCTGACTTTCATGATTTTCGTAGACCATGTCATCGGTTGGCTTCTGGAAGGCGGTGAGGGAGAGTTCCTCGAAATCGGACTAGAACCATTCATGCTGAGTCTCTGTATGGTTATACCTATACTCGCTGCATGGGAAATGTTCGTTGCATTCGACAAACTGGGAATCAAAATCTTGAAGTCTGCATCGGCAAAAGATGCAAAGACTGTGGAGGAATGAAAAATGGCATGTTTCTTAGTGGCTGCCGCTGTGGGAATCGTAACCACCGGCCTCAGGAGTCACATTCCTGAGAAGTATCACATTAACTGGCTGAACATAATGCTCTGGGCAGGAGTTCTGGCACTCCTCGTGGAACACATCTGGCATGGCGAGATTGTGCCCTGGTTCCCATTCCTTACCGCAATGTCGGATCCAGCAGATACCTCAGCAATGCTCACCGAGATGGCAGAAATCGGAATCCCCATGCTTCTGGCACTCGTCGCCGGCTGGGCGGTTATGGTATTCATCGCAAACAGGATTACCTATTCGGTACCTGCATCCGATGCTAACGCTGAGTGACGCTAATTCAAATTATCTGCCTCCTTTTAAACCGTTTCCCGGGGAGGATTCCTCCCCATTTTTAATCAAACCCTCTCGTCCTTCGAACATATTGGATTACCGACTTTGCACATCGACGCAACTACATTCGTTACTGTGCCAGTACC
The DNA here is from genome assembly GCA_902787415.1 of methanogenic archaeon. GTDB lineage: Archaea > Thermoplasmatota > Thermoplasmata > Methanomassiliicoccales > Methanomethylophilaceae > Methanomethylophilus. Next base: position 8,440 of record CADAGG010000004.1, on the reverse strand, counting down.
CATCTTTTTGAATTGTCGAAGGGTGTGAACTTAATGAGAATCTATAATTCTATGAAACTGCATCACCCATTGATTATATGCAGATTGGAATCGTCGGAAAACCTAACGTAGGAAAATCCACGATGTTCGGTGCCGCCACCATGGCCCCCGTCGAGATCGCGAACTACCCCTTCACCACCATCGAACCCAACAAGGGCGTGGGTTACGTACGTTACGAATGCCCCTGCAAACAGCTCGGAGTCACCTGCAATCCCCATAATTCTCTTTGCGTGAACGGTACCAGGATGATCCCCGTGGAGCTCCTGGACGTCGCCGGACTGGTACCCGACGCATGGCAGGGAAAGGGACTGGGAAACAAGTTCCTGGACGACCTCAGGCAGGCCGATGCCTTCGTCAACGTGGTCGACGCCAGCGGAAGCACCAACATCGAAGGTCTCCCCGGCAAACCCGGCGAGTTCGACCCCACCGAGGATGTGACCTTCCTCCGCAACGAGATCGACTGCTGGATGAGGGAGATCATCAAGGACGGACTGGGAAAGATCGCCAGGGCCGCCAAGATGAACGGCAGCAAGCCCGAGACCATCCTCGCCGAGAGGCTCGCCGGACTGAAGGTCACCGAATCGCAGATCAAGGAGGCCCTCCAGAAGGTGCCCCTGCCCCAGGACCCCACCAAGTGGGATGACGAATCCCTGCTCAAGCTCACCTCCGAGATCAGGAAGCTCTCCAAGCCCATGATCATCGCCATGAACAAGGCCGACATCGCGCCCGAGGGCAACTTCGACAAGCTGAGGAACCTCGGGGAGGAGGCCGTCCCCACCATGGCCGAGACCGAGCTCGCGCTCAGGAAGGCCGAGAAGGCCGGGCTCATCGAGTACGTCCCCGGAGACTCCACCTTCACCATCAAAGATGGCATCAACCTCAACGAGGGCCAGAAGAAGGCCCTCGAGTACATGAGGACCAACATGGAGAAGTACGGTGGCACCGGCATCCAGAAGTGCCTGGAGGACGCCGTCTACAAGACCCTCGACTACATCCCCGTCTACCCCGTGGAGGACGAGAGCAAGCTGTGCGACCACTTCGGACGCGTGCTCCCCGACTGCCACCTGGTCCCCAGGGGATCCACCGCCAGGGACCTCGCCTACAGGATCCACACCGACCTGGGAGACAAGTTCATCAGGGCGGTCAACTGCAGGAACCACCGTACCGTCGGTGCCGACTACATCCTCGAGCCCGGGGACATCATCCGCATCGTGGCCAACAAGTGAAATCGTATGACAGGCACATGGGATGTCAGGATTCTGAACGCTTCTTACGCCAGCGACGACCAGGGTACCCCCTACATCGAGCTGTTCGGCAAGACCCGCGACAGGACCTCCATCACCCTCGTCGTCTACGATTTCAAGCCCTATTTCTTCATCGTCGACCCCACTCCCGCCGCCGAGGAGGGACTGAAAGGAGATGCACAGGTAGACAGTCTGGAACATGTGAGACTCGAGTACAAGGGGGCTCCCCACGACACCCTCAAGATCGTACTCAAGAGCCCTTGGCTGGTGCCCTCCTACCGCAACCGCCTCTCCTCCCGCTTCAAGATCCTCGCAGGGGATATCCAATACCAGGACAGGTACATCTACGACATGGACATGGGGTCGTGCATCAGGGCCACCGGGGAGGACATCGACCTCAAGAAGTACACCACCGACATCGTGGCGAAGATGACCTCCTTCGAGAACATCGACTCCTTCGACCCCGGACTCAGGTTCCTTTCATTCGATATCGAGAACAGCATCGAGGACCAGACCCTCTACTGCATCTGCACCAAGGTCGAAGAGGGCGGGGAGTTCTTCACCCCCGAGCCCGTGTACGGCACCGAGAAGGAGATCATCAAGAGGTTCTCCGACCTCATCACCGAGATCGATCCCGATGTGATCACCGGCTACAACATCTACAACTACGACATCCGCAAGATAGTCGAGAGGGCGGAGGCCAACAAGATGAAGGACGCCCTCCCCTGGGGAAGGGACGGCGGCCAGCCCAGGATCTTCTCCGAGAGGTTCTGGAGGGTCAAGGGAAGGCTCATCGTCGACGCCTGGTGGGCGGTCAAGAGGGAGCTCCGCCCCAAGCAGGAGACCCTCAACGCCGTCTCCATGCTCCTCCTCGGGGAGCAGAAGCTCGACGTCGACCCCAAGCAGATGGACCGCGAGTGGAAGGAGAACCGCGACAAGGTCATCGAGTACTGCATCCAGGATGCCTTCCTGGCCCTGAAGATCCTGCTGAAGGTGGGAACCGTCAGGAAGGGCATGGACCTCGCCGCCGTATCCAAGCTCCCGGTGGAGGACGTCCTCGTGTCGGGAACGTCCACCCTCGCCGACTCACTGCTCATCAGGCAGGCCGACAGGTCCGGCGTGGGCGTGCCCATGAACGGCAGGAGACTCGCCCGCGGAGAGGAGCAGATCGAGGGCGGATACGTGCACACCATGAAGCCCGGACTGTACCACTGGGTCTGTGTCCTCGACTTCAAATCGATGTACCCCTCGCTGATCATCGCCAACAACGTCTGCTTCACCACCCTGTCGCCCGACGGGGAGATCGTTGCACCTTCGGGAGCACGCTACATGTCCCCCGAGAGGAAGAAGGGCCTGCTGCCCACCATCCTCTCGAACCTGATGGACCAGAGGGACTCCATCAAGAAGAGGATGAAGGCCACCGAGGACCCTGCGGAGCATGCGTACCTCAACGGTCTGCAGGCTGCGGTGAAGGTCGTCATGAACACCTTCTACGGCGTGTTCGCCTCCTCGTTCTACAGGTTCACCGACAAGAACATCGGAGCCTCCATCACCGCCTTCGCCAGGTCCAACATCCTCGGCATCATCAACCAGCTGGAGATCGACGGTATCCCCGTGATCTACGGCGACACCGATTCGGTGTTCGTCCTCTCCCCCTATCACGACCTGGAGCAGGCCGTGAAGTTCGGCAACGAGCAGGCGGAGAGGTTCTCCCAGGGAGCCAAGGTCCTGGAGTTCGAGAAGCTGGTGGAACCCCTGTTCTCCCACGGAAAGAAGAAGAGGTACGTGGGCAGGATCATCTGGCCCGAGAAGCAGGAGGAGCTCCTCGTGAGGGGATACGAGATCAGGAGATCCGACTCGTTCGACCTTCAGAGCAGGATGCTCACCGAGCTCTTCGAGAAGGTCCTCGACGAGGACAAAGACGGTGCGCTGGCACTTGTGAAGAACACCGTCAAGAACACCCTCCAGGGCAACGTGAAACCCGACGACCTCGTCATCTCCCGCAGCTGCAAGGGGCTCGACGCCTACGAGAACCCGGAGCGCATGGCCAACGTGCAGGCGGCCAAGAAGATGATCCAGATGGGCTACAACTTCATCCCCGGCATGAAGATCTCCTGGATCGTCACCGATGCCAAGTCGGTGCCGCAGCAGGTGGAGCCGTTCATCAGCGGCGTGCCGTTCACCGCCACCCCCGACTACAAGTACTACGCGGAACGTCTGGCACAGATGGCCGGAAGGATCACCGAGGTATACGGATGGGCGGAGGACGACCTGCTCAGGGGATCCCAGCAGACCACCCTCTTCAGCGACAGCTTCTCCGCGCCCCGCCCCGCCCCGAAACCCGCGGAGCCCAAGCGGGCGGAGAAGAGGCCCGAGCCCGCTCCCGAGGAACCCAAACCCAAGAAGAAGGTCTCCCTCGACGACTTCTTCTGAGTCCCTGCGCTCTTTCTCCTATATACGCGCGGGGGCACGGTTTATATACGGGTTAGCTATGCTTTCGATTTACGGAACCGTAGGCTCCGTCGGAAATGTACCCTAATGGGCGAATCCGGTATAGGTGATTTATATGGCAGACGAAAACACTGCAGCACACCCCCAGGGAAAGAGCATGTACAAGTACATCGCTGAGGCCTGGAACGTCCCTTCCAAGACTTACGTGAAGGAACTGAACATTGAGAGAAGGATCCAGTGGAGGAGGGAAGAGAACTTCCTCCGCATCGAGAAGCCCACCAGGCTCGACAGGGCAAGGGCACTCGGATACAAAGCCAAACAGGGATACGTCCTTGTCAGGGCAAAGGTCAGGAAAGGAGCCTTCCAGAAGAGGCACATCAACCACGGTAGGCGTGCCAAGAGGAAAGGAGAGGAACAGCTCATCGTCGGCAAGTCCATTCAGAGGATGGCCGAGGAGAGGACTCAGAAGAGATACAAGAACCTCGAGGTCCTGAACTCCTACTGGGTTGGCGCAGACGGACAGCACGAGTGGTACGAGGTCATCCTCGTTGACCCCGGACACCCCGTCATCCAGCACGACCCCAAGATCAGCTGGATCTGCAACAACAAGCAGAAGAACCGTGTGTACCGCGGACTCACCTCCGCCGGTGCCAAGGGCCGTGGACTCAGGAACAAGGGCCACGGAGCCGAGAAGGTAAGGCCTTCCGGCGGTGCTAACGGAAACAGGAACAACTGAGCCTGATTCCACCTGCCCCTTCGGGGGCAGGCCACACTCAGTATTTTCATAATTTTTCAACAAGATACGATTCCCATGCAGGGTATCGCAATGCCCGGTTCACTGGGCGAGACGCCTGCGGGGAGAGGCCTCCGCTTCAGTGCGGTAGACCTTCATCTGCTCCGCGACCTCGTCGTCGGTCATGCCGATCGTAGGGAAGAACACGGGCATGTCGCCCTGTTCGAAGTCCGCGATCTGGTTGATGTCGAGACCCTTGGAAATACCGAGGTACTTACTAGAGAAGATACCGTCGTCGACCACCTTGAGGTTGGGGTCGAACTCGCGGAGCACATCGAGGCCGTAGTCGCCCTTGACGTAGACCTTGCAGCCCCTCTTCATCATCAGCAGCGCGGAGAGCAGACCGCGCTCGTTCTCCACCTCGGCGAGGATGTGTCCCTGGGTTCCGATGGGGAGTCCCGCGTGGCAGTAGATGTAATCCTGGAAGATGTAGGTCTCCCTGGGCCTGGCCTCCACCCAGAATATGATGTCGGGGTTGTGGAGGTCCACCTTGGGATCCTTGTCGAGGTTGGCGTTCCAGATGGCGTCGCCGCATGCCTTGGCGAGCTCCATGCTGTTGAACTTCTGATTTCCCTCGCGCCTGGCGCGGACGGCGAAGCTCTTCCCCTTGACCATGCGGCTCTTGGAATACTCGGCGACCTTGGCGGTGATGTCCTCCATGGCGGTGCCTGCGGTCTCGCAGAGGGACACGGAGCCCACTCCGAAGACCTTCTTCAGAGAGTTCACAGCGGCCTCCACGTCGGCGGTCTCGATGAAGAAACGGGCCTGGCCGCGGATGACGAATGCCTCCACGCCGTCGGCTGAGAACATCTGGATTATGTTGTCCTTGAGACGGTTCTCCCAGTTGTTCCTAACCTTGATCCCTTTAAGACCGATTTCAGAGTACCTCATCAGGAGGATTGCCACTGTTTCACCTAGCTGGAATACGGGGGTAGTATTATTATAACTTGTTACACTAAACAGGCATAATGGACCCTACGATGCTCTTGGTACTGTTGCTCATCGCCGTGGGAGCGGGTATCGTAGGCGCGCTTTTCGGATTGGGAGGAGGGATCATCTTCGTCCCCGTCCTCACCATCCTCTTCGGTCAGGATGCCACCACCGCTGCCGCGGCGAGTCTCGTTGGCATCGTAGCGACCTCCACCGGCTCTGCCAAGAGATATGTCAAAAAAGGTTTGTCAAATGTTCGCCTAGGCATGCTGATGGAGATAACCACCACGATCGGAGCCATAATCGGTGCGATAATCGCCACTTACATGGAGAATTGGGCGCTTTTGGTGGTGTTCGCCATGGTCATGCTGTACAGCGGAATCAAGATGGCCGTCTCCCCGGAGAAGATCATCACCGAGGAAGAGGGTTCCGGAGAGATGACCTTCAGGTACTCCGACCCCGCATCGGGCGTCGAGGACAGCACCTACACGGTGAAGCACTGCAAGAGCGGCATGGCCCTCTGCACGGTGGCGGGAGCGGTGTCCTCCATGACGGGTGTCGGAGGAGGGAGCATCAAGGTCCCCCTGATGAACATCTACATGCACATCCCCATCAAGGTGGCCAGTGCCACCAGCAACTACATGATCGGAATCACCGCCTTCTCCGGCGCTATCATCTACTTCATACAGGGAGCGATATCCTATCAAATCGCCGCCGCGGTAGCCATCGGCGCCTACATCGGTGCCATCCTGGGCACCAAGATCTCCGAGAGGGTCAACGCCTCCGCCATCAAGAGATACATGTCGGTGGTGTTCTTCTTCATCTGCATCATCATGCTCGCCAAGGCAGGAGGGTACCTATGAGCCTCAACGACGAGACCTCGTGGGTCCTGAAATGGGGCACCGTGGTCGGCCTCGCCATCATGGCCGTGGGACTCGTCCTCTCGTTCGCGGGATTCTCCGAGGACATCATGGCGGCAGGTATACTAGTGCTGATATTCACCCCCGCCGTGGGCGTCGTGGTCACCACCAAGTGCCTCGTTCAGGAGAAGGATTGGAAATGGGTGAGGGTCGCCATCCTGCTGATAATCATCCTCGCGGCAGGCTGCGTTCTCAGTTACCTGACCTGATCACTTCGGCGGGTCCTCGCGCTTGCCGGCACGCCAATCCCTGATGGCGTCGAGCCTCTTGCGGTAGTAGACCTCGTTGCCCCTGTCGCCCGGCTCGTAGTACCTGCGGTCCCTGAGGGCATCGGGGAGGCACTGCATGCGGGTGATCTTCTCTTCGGTGCCCTCCGCATATTCGTAGCCCTTCCCGTAGCCGAGGTTCTTCATCAGCTTGGTGGGGGCGTTGCGGATGTGCATCGGTACGGGCTCCGCGGGACTGTTGCGGACATCGCTCAGAGCGGCGTCGATCGCGACGGCGATGGAGTTGGAGCGGGGCGCTAGTGCCAGATAGGCTACGGTCTCCGCCAATGCGTACCTGCATTCGGGCATGCCCATGTTCTTGCAGGCGTAGAAACAGGAGGTCGCCATGACCTGCGCGTTGGGGTCCGCGAGACCCACGTCGTCGCCGGCGAACTCGATGAGGCGGCGGGCGATGTAGATGGGGTCCTCCCCTCCGTCGAGCATGCGGGCGAGCCAATAGATGGCGGCGTCCGGGTCGCTGTTCCTCATGGACTTGTGGAGGGCGGAGATGATGTTGTAATGCTCCTCCCCGTTGCGGTCGTACAGGAGCGAACGGCGGGAGATGCAGTCCTCCACCGACTTCTCGGTGACGGTGACCTTGCCCTCCTTCACGGGGCAGTTGGCGACGGCCGCCTCCAGGGTGTTGAGGGCGGTCCTCGCATCCCCGTTGGCGTAGGCGGCGATGGCGGAGATTATCTTCGGATCCACCGTCACCTGCAGGCCGGGGAACCCGCGGGGGTCGGTCAGGGTGCGTTTCAAAAGGGATTCTATGTCCTCCGTGCTCAGTCCCTCGAGGACGAAGACCTTGCAGCGCGAGAGCAGTGCGGAGTTCACCTCGAACGAGGGGTTCTCGGTCGTCGCACCGATGAGGATGATGCTGCCCTTCTCCACGAAGGGGAGGAAGGCGTCCTGCTGCGCCTTGTTGAAACGGTGGATCTCGTCCACGAAGAGGATGGTGCGGCGGCCCATGGAGCGCCTCTTCTCGGCGGCGGCCATGATCTCCTTGACCTCCTTGCTGCCGCCGGTGACCGCGCTGTAGGGGACGAACTCGGCCTTGGTGTAGTTGGCGATGATCGTCGCAAGGGTGGTCTTGCCCACTCCCGGCGGACCCCAGAAGATCATTGAGGTTATGCGGTCCTGCTCGATCATGTTGCGGAGGATCCTCCCCTCGCCGATCAGGTGGCGCTGGCCGCAGAACTCGTCGAAGGTGCGGGGACGCATACGGCCCGCCAGCGGCATGCTGGCATCGGGCTCCGCAGGCTTCTTCTCCTCCTCGAACAACACGGTCTGGACCATGGCTTATCGGATAAGTGATGGCGGATAAGGATAAAGAACTTGACCGTCAGAGAAACAGAAGAAAGGAAGAATGGTGCAAGGGACGAGATTCGAACTCGCGGACCGCTATGGATTAGACCCTGAATCTAACGTCGTTGGCCAGGCTTGACTACCCTTGCGTTATGTTCCGTCAAACCACGGTACTATAAAAATTATGTCGAAAAGGTTTGGTTTTGGCATCGGAACGACCCGATGCCGTGTGACAATGAATGTACCCTTATCAGGCCTTCATGATCTTGAGCCAACCGTTGCTGCGGTAGACTGCGAGGTTCCTCTTCTTGAGGTACTCCTCGAACTCTTCCCAGCTGATGACGACGAGCCTGTTGTTGGTTCCCTTAGTGAACTGAATTCCGTCGGTGGTGTCGCGGACGCGTCCTGCAACGAGTCCCTTCTTCTTTGCGATCATCTTGACTTCATCCATATCCTTGCATTTGTCCATTGCCATTTCTAATCCCCCAGCCT
>CADAGG010000003.1:21059-26295 GCA_902787415.1 methanogenic archaeon | reverse complement strand
GTACTGCACCACCAGGTCGGCGCTGCCGATGTCGATACCGAGCTCCAGCGACGAGGTGCAGATCAGCGCCTTCAGATGCTGGTTCTTGAAGGCGTCCTCGGTCTCCATCCTGATCTCCTTGGAGAGGGAGCCGTGATGCACCTCGATGGGGTACTTCTCGTCCCACATGTGGTACCTGGAGCCCAGCCATTCGGCGGTCTCCCTGGTGTTCACGAAGAAAAGGCTGGAGGTGACGCTGTCGATGAGCGCCCTGGCGCGGATCATTACCGCCAGGATGTCGCCGTCGCTCTGCAGCTTGTCCTTGAGGGCGGCCTCATTGTCCTTCAGGACGGGGCGCTCCACGTTGATGGAGAACTCCCTGAAGGTGTCGTGCTTGCAGAGGATGACCTTCCTGCCCGCTCCCGAGAGGTATTCGATGACCTCCTTCAGGTTGCCGACGGTGGCGGACAGCCCGATCCTCTGGAATTCGCCGGTCAGGTGGACCAGTCTCTCCAGCCCTACGGCGAGCTGGGCGCCCCTCTCGTTGCCGGCGAGCTCGTGGATCTCGTCGATCACCACCCACTTTATCTTCTTGAGATGCTCCCTCAGGACCTTCCCGGTGAACAGCACCTGCAGGGTCTCGGGGGTGGTGATGAGTATCCTCGGGGGCTTGCGGGACTGGCTCTGGCGTTCCGACTGGGGGGTGTCGCCGTGCCGGACCCCGACGGTGATTCCCAGTTCGGAGCCGAGGGACTGCATCCTCTTGAGCATGTCCCTGTTCAACGCCCTCAGCGGGGTTATGTAAAGGCACTCCACGCCGGGCTGTTCCCCCTCTAGATAAAGAGAATTGAATATGGGGAGCATGGCGGATTCGGTCTTGCCGATTCCGGTGGGCGCCACGACAAGTACGTTCTGACCCGCCAGGATCTTCGGGATGGCGTCCTTCTGGGGATCGGTGGGTTCGGTTATGCCTCTTTTCGACAGGGCCTCGGTGAGTTCGGGGCACAGATGATCGAAGGGCATGTTGTTGAAAAGGTGTCCCGGCCGGGAGAATGGGCCCGGCCGGGCTTAGGAGTTTCACTCTGCTTTGGGTTCTTCTTTGGGTGCTTCGGTGACCTGCAGCAGGATATCGGAGACGTCGACCACCTTGATCTTGGACTTGATGGCGGCTGCTCCCTGGCTGAGGTTGGTGACGCAGAAGGGACAGCTGGTGACGAGGTACTCGGCTCCGGTGGCCTCTGCCTCCCTGACCCTGTCGGCGGCGATCCTGACAGCGAAGTTGTTGAACTGGCTCTTGTAACCTCCGCCTGCACCGCAGCACATGGAGTTGGCCCTGTTCCTGGGCATCTCGATGAGCTCGAGACCCTTGATTGCCTTGAGGATGTCCCTGGGGGCATCGTAGACTCCCATGTGCCTTCCGAGGTGGCAGGGGTCGTGGTAGGTGACCTTGTGCTCGAAGGGCTGGAGGATGGCGAGCTTCTTCTCCTTGATGAGCTTGGCTGCGTACTGGGTGAAGTGGTAGCACTGCTGACCCATCTGGGCGTAGTACTTTCCGAAGTCGGTGGCGATGGTCTTGTAGCATCCGGAACAGGCCATGACGATGTCCTTGGCTCCCATTCCGTCGGCCTTCTCGACGACGTGCTCAGCGGCCTCGAGGGTGAGGGTGGTGGTTCCGGTCCTGAGGAGAGGCGAGGTGCAGCACCATTCGTCCTTTCCGAGGATGTTCATCTTGACGCCTGCCCTGTTGAGGACGAGAGCGGCGGTCCTGGGGACCTGCTGCTGCCTGAAGGATCCGGTGCATCCTGCGTAGAGGATGACGTCGGGGACGTCGTACTTGGGGACCTCCTCCGGCCACCAGTCTCCCCTGTGGTTCTGGTCTCCGCCGTAGGGGTTGTGGTTCTTCTCGATGCCGAGCTTCATGGCCTGGTGGGCGCTGAGGGGTCCGACACCGTTCTCGACGAGCCAGGTCCTGACGGTCTCCCAAAGCTCTACGAGGGGGATCTTGGCGTGGCAGACTGCTTCGCAGTTTCCGCAGCCGGTACATTTGTAGATGGCGTCCACGAAGTAGGGGTTGAGTCCGACCTCCCTTTTCATGGGTTTGTCGAGGGGTCCGCCGACGTTGATCTGGTTGAGGTAGTAGATCTTTCCCCTGGGGGTGACGGATTCCCAAGGAGTCTGAACGTGGGCCTGGCAGACGGAAATGCAGTATCCGCACTGTACGCAGGCGGTCAGTTCCTGTTCGATGTGTGGGAGCTTGGTAAGTATGTCCATTCTAACACCTTTTTTTCCCCAAAAGCAGAGACGGGAGCATAGCCCTCTCTCCTTTATAGATAAAAAGGACAAGAGGATAGGCATTTTAAACCTTTCTTGAGGGAAGCGTAATCTGGACGTATCCAACCGGGCGATTTGAGCGAATATCCAGCGAAAATGCGAAAAAGGGAACGGTGGTGGGCCCAGCCGGATTTGAACCGGCGGCCACCCGATTATGAGTCGGGCGCTCTACCTAGCTAAGCTATGAGCCCTGTATCAGTTCGTTACACCGACATGGGATAAAAACGTATCCGACCTTCCGTTAAGGGCGCATCCGTGCCTCCGTCCGAGGAGAAAAACGGATGTGCCAGCATGACTATCTTACGAAAAACGGGACGGCGTGACCGACCCTCACAGAAACTGAAAAAGAAGTATGGCGCCGTCGCACGGGATCGAACCGTGGACCTTGTGATTAACAGTCACACGCTCTACCGACTGAGCTACAACGGCTTGAACCCATCCATTGAACGCACATATAAAAAGTTATTCTGTCACTTCGTCGCGGATGGCGTTGACCCTGTCCACGATCTCGTCCAGCTTCTTGGACAGGTCGGACATGAACTCGTCGTACTTCTCCGTGACCCTGGCGCCTTCCTGCGTCGCCATTATGAGGCCGTCCCTCTCGAGCAGCCTCAGCGAGTAGCGGACCTTGTGCTTGGGGATTCCGAGCAGCTCCGACAGCCTGATGATGCCCACCGGCTGGTTCTCCTTGGTGGCCTTAAGCATGAGGATGTGGCGCTCTACAAGCTCCATCTCCCCTATCGTTCCCGAGAACATCTCGCCGCTCATCGGCCACGTAATGGCGGTTTTCGTTCATAACATCTTCGTGCAGAAGCGAACGGAAAAAGGACTGAAGACATATCGGAAAAATGGTAAATGGGGCAACAGGAACCTGTAGCCAGTAGTGGAGAGAAGGTTGTGCGGTCAGCGACCGTACCACTTCTGGATTCCCCACCTTCTGTAGTTTACGTAGAATCCCTGGATAAAGGATCCACAGCAGTCCAGAGCCTTCTGCTCGGCCTGGTCCTGCTCCTCCTTGGAGGGGCCTTTGGCCTTGTAGGTCTTGTAGCAGTTGAGACACTGGAAACATGCAGTCAGGGGTGCCTTCCTGTCGAATTTCATTGCGTGGTTATTACCGCGCCCATTTAAAGATATTGTGCTGTCATCCGCCCCCAGGAGGGCGGTCCGGAGGTCTCCCGATAGCCGGAAAACGGTATTCTAATACGAATAATTTTAACAACAATTGTACAAAGTTTTAACAGTTGGAGCGTAAGGAAATTACATCCAATCCCCTGTTTTTCATATATAAAGCGCAATTATGTGGCCGTTTTATTCGTTTTTTAAGGTTTTCTCTGCTTAACAATTATATTGGTGTAGAGCGATAGGTGTGTTATGAACAGAATAAAGGTCATCAATGAACCCTCTGAGTTAGTCCCCATGCTCAGAGCGGTGGACACCCCTGTCAAGAGGGAAGTCCTCAAAGAGGTGACCCTCGAGTGGAAAACTGCTGATGAGATCGAGCAGAAGTTCGGTCCCGAGGGTAGGGAGGCTACCATCTTCTTCGAGAAGATGAAGCTGGTGGAGACACGCTGGATGTCTACCAACGGTAATTATCCCGAGAAGTCCTATCACACATACTACACCGCGTTCAACATCAACGCGCAGTGGCCGGTATACGAGATCAGCGACGTCTTGGCCGCAGCGATGATGAGCGAGGAAGAGTACGCCATCATCGAAGCGAAGATCCTGGAACAGGTCGGTACTGGAAAGTTCTCCGGAGACGTGGCGGAGGCCCTGGGGCTCTCCTCGACCATGCTCAAGAGTCTGGTGCGCAGGTCTGTGAAGATGGATTACCGCGGTCACAGAATCGAACCCATCAAAGGATTATGCGTATCGGTCACCGTCCCGAGAGGGATAAGCGTGTGACCACCCATGTCGCGCTTTCGTCCAGGGCATTGGGAGCCAAGGGCATATACGTCGACACTGAGGACCCCGTGCTCGAGGAGAACATCTCCAGTGTGGTCGACCGTTTCGGCGGAGACTACACCATCAAGACAGGCGTCACCTGGCAGCAGGCCCTCGAGGGATTCAAGGGAAAGGTCGTCCACCTGACCATGTACGGTCAGAGGGTGGACGAGGCCCTGCCCAAGATCCCCACCGACGAGGACATCATGATCATCGTAGGTGCTGAGAAAGTGCCAGCAGAGGTATATCAGAGAGCGGACTTCAACGTCTCCGTGGGTAACCAGCCCCACTCCGAGATCGCGGCGCTCGCCATTTTCCTGTACCTCTACACCGGCGGCAAGCACCTTTACGAGGACCGTGACGGCAAGATGACCGTCATACCCAACGAGCGGGGGAAGACCGTTGTCAACAAGGATGACTGACATCCCCACCGACAAGCAATGTATCGATCTCCTGTGGGAGGCAGGCTGCAAGAAGCGCGTGGTCGTCCACTGCGCAACCGTACGTGCCGTCGCCGAGGTCATCGCCGCAGGCATCCCCCAGGCCGATATGGACGTCGTCATCGCGGGCGCCCTGCTCCACGACATCGGCAGGTCGGTGGACCATTCCATCATGCATGCCTACCTCGGCGCGCAGATCGCCGAGAAGAAGGGACTCCCCAAGTGCCTGGTCGAGATCATCCGCAAGCACACCGGCGCCGGACTCGACGACCAGGACGTGAAGGAGATGGGTCTCCCGCCCGGTGATTACATGCCCAAGACCCTGGAGGAGAAGATCGTCGCCCACGCCGACAACATGGTCAGCGACAACAGGGTCGTCTCGCACCAGCACTCGGTCGACAAGCTGATGTTCAAGGGCGCCGAGAGGGGCGCGCTCCGCGTGGAGATGCTCCACAAGGAACTGTCCGACCTCTACGGCTGCGATCTGGACACCATCATCGACGAGATCGGGGAGTACCCGAAACTCAAGCATGTCAAACCCT
>CADAGG010000003.1:0-21053 GCA_902787415.1 methanogenic archaeon | reverse complement strand
CCTTAACCTTCCTTTTCGCCGTTTATCACATTTGTGCAAATCGGATACAATTATAATCATGGACAGGAATCCGAACGCAGGTGTGACTTATGGTTACAGAACTCAACGAAGCACAGTTCAACGACTTTGTGAAGCAGAGCGGAATCGTCATGGTAGACTGCTGGGCCCCCTGGTGCGGACCCTGCAGGAGGATGGGCCCCATCGTGGAGGAGCTCGCCTCGGACCTCGCAGGAAAGGTCGCCGTCGCCAAGCTCAACACCGACGAGAACCAGGGCGTCGCCATGAACTTCGGCATCAACGCCATCCCCACCCTGCTCTTCTTCAAGGACGGGGTCCAGCAGGAGTCCCTCGTCGGACTCAGGCCCAAAGAGGACATCATCGCCTACATCAACACCCTCTGAGGGCGGCACATGGAATCCGACGTCGTGATCATCGGAGCAGGTCCGGCAGGACTGCAGGCAGGCATCTACGCCGCCCGCAAGAAGGTCAGGACCGTAGTGGTCGGAAGGATGCGCAACAGCGCGGCCTACGGCATCAGCCTCGAGAACTACTTCGGATTCCAGGGAGTGCAGTCCGGGACCGACCTCCTCCGCAACGGCGCGGAGCAGGTCCGTTCCTTCGGAGGGGAGGTCATCGACATGAACGTCCTCTCCCTCTCACGCGACGGGAACCTCTTCTCGGTGAAGCTCGAGAACGGCGAAGTCATCAGTGCCAGATCATTGATTTTCGCCACCGGAATAAGCAGGAAGAAGCTGGGCGTTCCCGGCGAGACGGCCTTTGCCAACGGCAAGGGCGTCAGCTACTGCGCAGTGTGCGACTGCAACTTCTACAAGGGTAAGGTCGTCGCATTGGTGGGCGGACAGTCGGAGGCAGCGGTCTCCGCCGAGTTCATGACCCGCTACGCTTCGAAGGTCTATTGGATCGCATCGGAGTTCGAGGCCGACAGGAGCCTCATCGACGCTGCGGACAAGGCAGCCGTCGAGAGGATCGAGGCATCCGTGGCATCCATCAACGGCGATGCCAAGGTGACCTCCGTGACCCTCTCCGACGGAAGGGAGATCGCCCTCGACGGGGTGTTCATCGAACTGGGCGGAAAGTCCTCCGCGGACCTCGCCATGGACATCGACCTGATGCCCGAGATGGACGACACCCTGAAGATCGACTCCAAGTGTGCGACCTCCGTCCCCGGCGTGTTCGCCTGCGGCGACATCACCGGACGCCCCTGGCAGGTGGCCAAGGCGGTCGGCGAGGGGGCCGTGGCCGGTCTCTCCGCCGCGGATTATTCCAAGAAGGTGGCAGAATGACCGTACAGGACCTGATCTCCAGCATGCTGAGGGACGAGGGAGGGTTCCAGACCGCCTTCAAGGAGATCCTCGACAACGAGCTGAAGATGTCCCTGAACGAGTTCTGCCAGGTCGCCGACATCTCGCAGAGCACCATGTACAAGATCCTGGAGGAGCGCCGCGAGCCCAACCTCCGCACCATCAGGCAGATCATCAAGGCCATCAACAGGATCAACCGCCGCGACTCCGAGAAGTTCGTGGCCGTCATCGCATCCCCCAGGTTCATGGAGGGTCTCCCCCGTTCGCTGGAGACCGGCGCCAACGGTCCGGTCGCCATCCGCGAGTACCCCGTGTCCACCGTGGAGGATGCCATCATCGCCGCCGTCCGCGCAGAGCGCGACAACGCTCTGGGTATAGTGTGCGCGCCCATCGTGGCCAACACCGTGGAGAAGATCATCTCCATCAAGGTGTACACCGTTTTCCCGCTCGACAGCGTCATCAACATCCTTGACAGCATCAAGGGCAGCCTTTGAACCTGTGTTCGAAAATAGTTAAGTATCACGCTTAACTTATTGCATGTATAGCAGGCCTGATTATGTTCGAACTACAGGTTGTATCAAACACCCCCATGACCGGCGTCGACGACCTCGATGTCCTTGCCGAGACCTTCCTCGTGCAGATCGGATATCTCCCCAAGGGATACGATCCCCGTTCGGCCGGTGCCCTTTCGGTCAGGGACAGCATCCCCTACCGTCTTTTCATGGACTTCTTCATGAAGAACCCCTCCAAAGCGTGGACCGCCGAGGAGCTGGCAGCCCTTCTGGACACGTCCAAACCAACCATCTACCGCCACATCAACAAGCTCCGTTCCATGGACCTCCTGGAGAATGCCGACGTCCCCGCCGAGGACGGGCAGATGAGGAAGGGATTCCGCATCAGGTACGGGGACCTGGTCAAGGCGTGGAGCTTCACCGAGGCCAACGTCAACCTCGCGATGGAGAACTACAAGAAGACCGTCCTCCGCTTCCAGGAACTCGTCAGGGAGAGAGCGGAGAAAAGCTGAATGGCAGGCATCGTAGCCGAGCGCATCCTCGAAGCGCTGCGCTCAGGAGAGGTCTCCGACCGCGAGGACCTTCAGCGTCTCAAGATGAAGCTCTGCGCCAGGTACGGCGCCGAGAAGGTACCCTCCAATTCCGAGGTGCTGGCACTTGTCACCGAGGAGGAGAAGAAGAGGTTCCTGCCGCTGCTCGTCAAGAAGCCCATGCGCACCGCCAGCGGCGTCGCCGTGGTCGCCGTGATGACCTCCCCCTATCCGTGTCCCCACGGCAAGTGCGCCTACTGTCCCGGAGGGGTCTCCAACGACTCCCCCCAGTCGTACACCGGTAAGGAGCCCGCGGCCAGAAGGGCCGCCATGAACCGCTTCGACCCCTACGACCAGGTGGAGAGCAGGCTCACGCAGCTCGAGGAGATCGGCCACGACACCGACAAGATAGATCTCATCATCATGGGCGGGACCTTCACCTCCCGTAACCCCCAGTATCAGGAATGGTTCGTCCAGAGATGCCTGGAGGCCATGAACGGCCATCCTTCCCCGAACCTCCTGGCTGCCCAGGAGGAGAACTCGCACTCCCAGCGCAGATGCATAGGCCTCACCGTCGAGACCCGTCCCGATTACTTCCGTACCGACCAGCAGATCGAGCGCATGATGGCCCTGGGGGCCACCCGCGTGGAGCTGGGCGTCCAGATCCTGGACGACGGCATCCTGGCGGGCGTCGAGCGCGGGCACGGCGTGAAGGAGGTCATCGAGGCCACCAGGGCATGCCGTTCCCACGGGCTGAAGGTATGCTACCATCTCATGCCGGGACTTCCCGGGGCGACCCCGGAGAAGGACCTGGAATGCTTCAGGGAATGCTTCGAGAACCCCGACTTCCGTCCGGACATGCTGAAGTTCTATCCGACCCTGGTGATCCCGGGCACCAGGCTCTACGAGATGTGGGAGAACGGGGAGTACGTGCCCTACACGGTGGAGCAGGCGACCGACCTCCTCTCGAGGATGAAATCGATAGTGCCAGACTATGTGAGGATACAGCGCATTCAGAGGGATATCCCGGTGCCCGAGATCGCCTGCGGCATCCTCAAGAGCAACCTCCGTCAGCTCGTTCAGAGGAATATGGAGGAGCACGGCATGAAGTGCAGGTGCATCCGCTGCCGCGAGGTCGGACACACCGGCGCGGTCCTCGAGGACGAATCAAAACTGAAGCTCGAGACCCTGGAGTACGAAGCGGCCGGAGGGACCGAACGCTTCATCTCGTACACCTACGGGGATTCCCTGGTGGGCTACGTCCGCCTCCGCACCGACGACAGCGACGTCGCGTCGATTCGCGAACTGAAGGTATTCGGCAACGAGACCGCGATCGGGGCGGCGGCGGAGAGCTGGCAGCACCGCGGATTCGGAAAGAAGCTGGTGGCCGAGGCCGAGAGGGTCGCCCGTTCCGAGGGAAAGACCAAGGTGCGCATCACCAGTGGCATCGGTGTCAGGGAGTACTACGCTTCGCTGGGCTACCGTCTCGAGCATCCTTACATGGTCAGGGACCTGTGATCAGGAGTAGAAGGGGACGTCGTTCCATCTGTCCTTCCTTTTCTTGATCTCGGAGCCCATCTTCTCGTAGGCTTTGAAAACGTTGTCGTCCACCGAGGGCTTGATGATCTTCATCGCGGCCTCGAAGTCCGCCGCGGAAACGGTCTTGGCATCGTGGTCCTTGCGGTAGGCGTGGAGTCCCGCTTCGCGGCACAGCGCGAAGAGGTCGGCACCGACGTAACCGGAGGTCGCATCGGCAATCGCCTCCAGGTCGACATCATCGTCGAGAGGCATGTTCTTGGTGTGGATCTTCAGGATGCTGACCCTGCCTTTGGTGTCGGGCTTGCCGATGAGCACCAGGCGGTCGATGCGTCCCGGTCTGAGAAGTGCGGGATCCAGCATGTCGGGGCGGTTGGTGGCGGCCATGACCAGCACGTGGTTGAGCTGCTCGACGCCGTCCAGGGAGGTCAGCAGCTGCGCGACCACCCTCTCCCAGGCCTCGTTGTCCTCGGAGCCCCTCCTGGGGGCGATGGAGTCGATCTCGTCGAAGAATATGATGGAGGGAGCCATCTGCTTGGCGCGCTTGAAGATCTTCCTGATGGCCTGCTCGCTCTCGCCCAGCCATTTGCTGGCGATCTCGGGACCGTTGACCAGGATGAAGTTGGCGCCGGACTCGTTGGCCACCGCCTTGGCGATGAGGGTCTTTCCGGTTCCCGGGGGACCGTAGAGCAGGACTCCCTTGCCGGGGGTGATCCCAAGCCTCTCGAAGTCCTTCTTGTCCTCGTCGGGCAGGAGGGTCTCCTGTATCTCCCTGCGTACGCTGTCGAGTCCCCCGATGTCGTCCCAGGTGACCTTGGGGACCTCGATGGAGACCTCGCGCATGCCGCTGGGCTCCACCTCGCTGAGGGCATCGACGAAGTCCTTCATGTTGACCTTGATGGTCTCCAGCAGCTCGCTGGGGACGGGCTGGTCCAGGTCCAGCTTGACCATGTGCCTGCTGAGGCATTTCATGGCGGCCTCGCGGGCCAGGGCGGCGAGGTCGGCGCCCACGAATCCCTGGGTCATGCGGGAGAGCGCCGCCAGGTCCACATCCTCCGCCAGGGGCATGTTGCGGGTGTGCACCCCGAGGATGGTCTCCCTGCCCTGCTTGTTGGGCACACCGATCTCGATCTCCCTGTCGAAACGGCCCGGTCTTCTGAGTGCTGGGTCTATGGAATCCTCACGGTTGGTGGCACCGATGACGATGACGTTACCGCGGCCTCCCATGCCGTCCATCAGGGACAGCAGCTGGGCCACCACGCGGCGCTCCTGCTCCCCGTAGGCGCTGTCGCGGTTGGGGGCGATGGAGTCGATCTCGTCGAGGAAGATGATGCTGGGGGAGTTCTTCTCGGCGGTCTGGAACAGCGTGCGGAGCTTGCTCTCCGACTCGCCGTAGTACTTGCTCATGATCTCCGGTCCGCGGATGGAGAAGAAGTTGGCGCCGGATTCGTTGGCCAGCGCCTCGGCGATGAGCGTCTTCCCGGTTCCCGGGGGACCGTAGAGCAGGAGTCCCTTGGGGGCGGAGATGCCCATCCTCTCGAAGAGTTCGGGATGCTTCAGGGGGAGCTCGCTCATCTCCCTGATGCGGCGCAGCTCGTCGTTGAGTCCGCCGATGTCGTCGTAGGTGGTGTTCTTGTTGTCGCGGCCGATGCCGCCCTCCTCGGTCTTGGAGGTGCTCTTGCGCTTCCTGGGCTCCTCCAGGATGACCAGGTCGGTGATGGACGAGACCACGACCGGCCCCTGGGGCACGGTGGACACCACGTTGAATATGGATCTGTTGCCCATCAGCGAGATGTTCTGGACGGTGATGTCCATGCCCGCCACGACGGGGCGGCTGATGAGGTTGTTCTTGAAGATCTCGGTGAAGCCCTTGTCGACGCTGATGCGGGACCCCTCGGGGATCTTGGGCTCGAGGATGATCTTCTCGGCCCGCTGGGGGTCGCACTTGCGGACCTTCACGTTCTCCCCGAGGGAGACCTCCGCGCTGGTCCTGGTCAGTCCGTCGATCCTGATGACGTTGGTCCCCTCGTCCTCCGCATCGCTCCTGAACACCTTGGCGACCACGGTCTTCTTGCCGGTGATCTCGATGATGTTGCCGATGGAGAGCCCGAGCTTCGTGTAGGCCTCGGGATCGAGACGGGCGCGTCCGTAACCCGCCTCGGTGATGCGCTTGGGGATGTCCACTTTCATCGTCAGAACTTCGACCATCAGGCAGGTGATATCCTATCAGTATTTTAGCTCGATGATGACCCCCCGAAAACGGTGATTTTCGGCACATATCCTATATATGCGCGGATAATATACTATACTGAGTCGGCGAAAACTGACATACCATTATATATGACTAGTAAATGCAAGTTTTTACTAGCTTAAGACACAATGGGCCTGTAGCTCAGCTAGGTAGAGCATCTGACTTTTAATCAGGTGGTCGGGGGTTCGAATCCCTCCAGGCCCGCTGGGACTTCATGAGCGATCAACGGCGGATCAAGTATGAGGAACGGATGCAGGAAATTGTTTTGTGAGTGTCTTTCCCGTTGACCGGTACGGGACCAAAGGAATGGTGAAAATTTGGCAGCAACTACTAACTCGTTTAATCCAGCGCACAGGCTCGTGCCTGAGCACCACCTTCTCACTGAGGAGCAGGCCGCCGAGGTTCTCAAAGAACTTCAGGTCGAGAAGGACAAGCTTCCCAAAATCAGGATGGATGACCCCGCTGTGGTCTACCTGGAGCAGATCCACGGCAAAATCCAGGAAGGAAGCATCATCAAGATAATCAGGAAGAGCGAGACCGCAGGTGAGTTCATCGCCTACAGGCTCGTCATCAATGGGTGATATTTTTGAGGGATTTAGTCAAGTTATACTTCAAGGACAAAGACATCGTCAACCACCACGTCGAGTCCTTCAACGACTTCCTCGCCACCGTCCACGATTCGGACAAGGCAGGTACCGACAAGATCGTCTCCGAGAACCTCAACAGCAGGATGCAGAGGATCGTCGATGACATCAGGGTTCCCACCGATGACGCCGAGAGAGGTATCATCAAGCTCGACCCCGAGCGCACCAACGGTAAGGACATCGAGATCCACATCGGAAGGAAGAGGGACAAGAACGGAAACATCCTCGCCCAGAGCGAGTCCACCATCAGGATCCACCCTCCGGAGGTCACCGAGGCCAACGGATACAAGCACAAGCTCTCCCCCATGGAGGCCAGGCTCAGGAACCTCAACTACATGTCCAGCGTCGAGGTCCACTTCGAGGTCTACGAGGACGGAGTGAAGAAGGATCTGGCCGACGAGTGGATCCACATCGGAGAGATCCCCATGATGGTCAGGTCCAACGGATGCAACCTGGACAGGGAGATCGTCGACCAGGCCCAGGACCGCAAGCTCACCGATGAGGAGTACAAGCAGTACCTCATCGAGCAGAAGGAGGACCCCCGCGAGCCCGGAGGATACTTCATCATCGGAGGAACCGAGAGGGTCCTCATCACCCTTGAAGACCTCGCCCCCAACAGGGTCATGGTCGAGTACAGCGAGAGGTACGGTGCCGCCGTGGAGACCGCCAAGGTCTTCTCCCAGAAAGAGGGATACCGTGCACTGACCCAGGTGGAGAAGAAGAAGGACGGAACCCTGATGGTCTCCGTCCCCGTCGTCCCCCAGGAGATCCCCCTCGTCGCCCTCATGAAAGCACTCGGAATGGAATCCGACAAAGAGATCCACGACACCATCTGTTCCGACGACGCCATGGAGCTCACCGTCATGGCCAACATCGAGAACTCCTTCAACACCAAGGACTGGCTGCCCAACGGATTCCACACCCAGGAGGATGCCATCGCATACCTCGAGAGGAACTTTGCCGCCGGTCAGGCAAAGGAATACAGGACCAAGAAGGTCGAGTCCATCCTGGACCGCTCCCTGCTCCCCCACCTGGGAGACACCAAGGACGCCAGGAAGAAGAAGGCCATCTTCCTCGGCCGTATCGCCAAATCCGTCCTCGAGCTCTCCCTCAAGAACAGGAAGGAGGACGACAAGGACCACTACGCCAACAAGAGGCTCAAGCTGTCCGGAGACCTCATGGAGGATCTCTTCAGGACCAGCTTCACCTCCCTCATCAAGGACCTGAAGTACCAGCTCGAGAGGAACTTCGGCAGGAAGAAGTACGATTACAACATCGCATCCGCCATCCGCCCCGACCTCTTCACCCACAAGCTGATCCACGCCCTTGCAACCGGTAACTGGGTCGGAGGACGCGCCGGAGTCTCCCAGCTTCTCGACAGGACCTCCAACATGTCCGCCATGTCCCACCTCAGGAGGATCACCTCCTCCCTGACCAGGAGCCAGCCCCACTTCGAGGCACGTGACCTTCACCCCACCCAGTGGGGAAGGCTGTGCCCCTCCGAGACCCCCGAGGGTCAGAACTGCGGTCTGGTGAAGAACGCCGCCCTCATCATCGACGTCTCCCACGCCTGCAACGAGCGCGACGTCTACAAGCTCCTCAAGGAGCTGGGACTCGACACCGTCAACGAGGAGGAGACCCGTGTCTTCCTCAACGGTGACCTGGTCGGAACCTCCCGCGACCCCCAGAGGCTCGTCGACGAGCTCAGGAACCGCAGGAGGTACGGACTCATCAACAACACCATCAACGTGCACTACGACACCGCGATGGAGGAGATCATCATCAACTGCGACGAGGGCCGTCTCAGAAGGCCCCTGCTCGTCCTCAAGGACGGAAAGACCGTCCTCACCAGGAAGCACCTCGAGGCCATCCGCGAGAGCATCAGCGACGAGTCCCGCGGCGGATTCACCTGGGACGACCTCTTCGGAGAGGGAATCCTCGAGTGGATCGACGCTGAGGAAGAGGAGGACGCACTCGTTCTCGTCTCCCCCTACGACCTGCCCCACAGGTGCCCCTGCTGCGGTCACGCACTGTCCCAGACCGACGTAGACTGGATGAACCCCGGCAAGGCCGAGGACTGCGAGCTCACCTGCAGGTGGTGCAGCGGCAAGTTCACCCTGCCCTCCAACATCACCCCCGAGCACACCCACCTCGAGGTCGACCCCATGATCATCCTGGGAGTCGCCGCCGGTATCGTCCCCTACCCCGAGCACAACTCCGCACCCCGTATCACCATGGGTGCGGGAATGGCAAAGCAGGCCCTCGGAATCGCTACCGCCAACTACCGTATCAGGCCCGACACCCGCGGACACCTGATGCACTACCCCCAGGTCCCCCTGGTACAGACCCAGACCATGGATTTCATGGGCTACAAGTACAGGCCCGCAGGACAGAACTTCTGCATCGCGGTCATGTGCTACCACGGATACAACATCGAGGATGCTATCGTCATGAACAGGTCCTCCGTGCAGAGGGGTCTCGGAAGGTCCACCTTCATGAGGTCCTACCGTGCCGAGGAGCGTCTCTACCCCGGAGGAACCGCTGACAAGTTCCAGATCCCCTCCCCCGATGTGGTCGGCGTCCGCGCCGACGAGGCCTACGCCCACCTCGGAGAGGACGGTCTCATCTCCCCCGAGTCCTACGTCGAGGGATCCGATGTCCTCATCGGAAAGACCTCTCCCCCCAGGTTCCTCGAGGAGGACACCGGAAGCATGCTGTCCACCCAGAAGGACAGGGAGACCTCCGTCACCGTCAGGCCCGGAGAGAAGGGATACGTCGACTCCGTCATCGTCACCGCCAGCGAGAACGGCTCCAGGCTCGTCCGCGTCAAGGTCAGGGACGAGAGGATCCCCGAGCTCGGTGACAAGTTCTGTTCCAGGTTCGGACAGAAGGGAGTCGTCGGAAGGCTCGTCGACCAGTGCGACATGCCCTTCACCTCCGACGGTATCACCCCTGATATCATCGTCAACCCCCACGGTATTCCTTCCCGTATGACCGTCGGACACGTCCTCGAGATGATCGCCGGTAAGGTCGGATCCATGGAGGCCCGCACCATCGACGGTACCGCCTTCTCCGGAGAGTCCGAGGATTCCATCCGCGACGGACTCGTCAGGAACGGATTCGCAAGGTCCGGAAAAGAGAT
Source organism: methanogenic archaeon (assembly GCA_902787415.1). GTDB lineage: Archaea > Thermoplasmatota > Thermoplasmata > Methanomassiliicoccales > Methanomethylophilaceae > Methanomethylophilus. Next base: position 11,116 of record CADAGG010000003.1, on the reverse strand, counting down.
CATGTACGACGGAAGGACCGGACACATGGTCGAGGCCGACATCTACACCGGAGTCATCTTCTACGAGAAGCTGCACCACATGGTTTCCGGAAAGCTGCACTACAGGTCCAGGGGACCCGTGCAGATCCTCACCAGGCAGCCTACCGAGGGACGTTCCAGGCAGGGAGGTCTCAGGTTCGGAGAGATGGAGCGTGACTGTCTGATCGGTCACGGTGTATCCATGGTCATCAAGGACCGTCTCCTCGACCAGTCTGACGGAACCCAGCAGTACGTCTGCGGCAACCCGAACTGCGGTCACATCGCCATCACCGACAGGCAGGGCCAGTGCTACTGTCCTGTCTGCAAGAGCAACACGAACATCCACCTCGTGCAGACCTCCTACGCGTTCAAGCTCCTCATGGATGAGCTTCTGTCGCTGGGTGTAGCCATGAGGCTTCAGCTGGAGGACCTTTCATGAACACTGTAGATAGGAAAATCGGATCCATCAAGTTCTCCTGCATCTCTCCCGAAGAGATCAAGAACATGTCCGCGGTGAAGATCATCACCGCCGACACCTACGACGACGAGGGATACCCCATCCAGGGCGGTCTCATGGATCCCCGCATGGGAGTCATCGAGCCCGGACTCCGCTGCAAGACCTGCAACTGCAAGGTCGACGAGTGTCCCGGACACTTCGGACGCATCGAGCTCGCCATGCCCGTAATCCACGTCGGATTCGTGAAGGACATCAAGCTCATGCTGGAGTCCACCTGCTGCAAGTGCGGCAGGCTCATGCTTTCCCCCGAGGAGATCCAGAACAGGATCGACAGGCTGAACACCATCTCCGACCTCGGAGGAGACACCATCGATCAGAAGAACTACAGCAAGGAGACCGTCAAGGCGGCCTCCAACAGGGGAATCTGCCCCTACTGTAACGCTGAGCAGAGCAAGATCAAGCTCGACAAGCCCACCACCTTCAGGATCGTCAACGAGAACAACAAGAAGCTGACCCCCCTCGAGGTCCGCGAGAGGCTCGAGAGGATCCCCGACGACGACCTCAGGGCGCTCGGAATGGACCCTGCCGTCTGCAGGCCCGAGTGGATGGTCCTCACCGCCCTCGCCGTGCCCCCCGTGACCGTCAGGCCCTCCATCACCCTGGAGTCCGGAGACAGGTCCGAGGACGACCTCACCCACAAGCTGGTCGACGTGCTCAGGATCAACCAGAGGCTCAGGGAGAACCGTGACAACGGTGCACCCCAGCTCATCGTCGAGGATCTCTGGGAGCTCCTTCAGTACCACGTCACCACCTACTTCGACAACCAGACCTCCGGAATCCCTCCCGCAAGGCACAGGTCCGGAAGGCCCCTCAAGACCCTGGCCCAGAGGCTCAAGGGTAAGGAGGGAAGGTTCAGGTCCAACCTGTCCGGTAAGCGTGTGAACTTCTCCGCCCGTACCGTCATCTCCCCCGACCCCAACCTCTCCATCAACCACGTCGGAGTGCCCGTCCGCGCCGCCAGGGAGCTCACCGTTCCCATGCACGTCAACGAGCAGAACCTCGAGGAGATGAGGAAGTTCGTCATGCGCGGGCCCCTCGCCTTCGGCAGGTTCCTCAACAAGGAGGACGGAACCTACGACCTCGAGGCATCCAACGCCTACGTGGCCAAGGGACTCACCGACGACGAGATGGACGAGGACTTCCTGACCGGAGTCAACTACGTCTTCAGGAACGACGGAAGGAGGATCAAGGTCACCTCCGAGAACGCGCCCACCGTGGCGGAGAACCTCAACATCGACTACGTCATCGAGAGGCAGCTCAGCGACGGACGCAACGGAGAGAAGGACATCGTCCTGTTCAACAGGCAGCCTTCGCTGCACAGGATGTCCATCATGGCCCACCGCGTCGTCGTCATGAAGGGACGTACCTTCAGGTTCAACCTCACCGACTGCGCCCCCTACAACGCAGACTTCGACGGTGACGAGATGAACCTGCACGTCCTCCAGTCCGAGGAGGCCAGGGCCGAGGCCCGCATCATCATGCAGGTCCAGGAGAACATCCTGTCCCCCAGGTACGGAGGACCCATCATCGGAGGAATCCACGACCATATCTCCGGTTCGTACTTCCTCACCCACGGTGACGTCAGGTTCAACAAGTACGAGACCATGAACATCCTCTACAAACTGAGCGATGTCGGACTCGGCGGAAAGAAGAACATGCTCTTCGAGGAGCTCAACAGGGACGGAGCAAGGCCCATCCCCGAGCCCAGCGGCACCGACGAGAACGGCCAGCCCTACTGGACCGGAAAGGACCTGTTCTCCATCGCCCTCCCCGAGGACCTCAACCTCACCTACAGGGCGGCCGTCTGCCAGTGCGGCGGACGCTGCCAGGGACAGAACCCCGGAGGAGTCTGCCCCACCGACGGATTCGTGAGGATCCGCAACGGAAAGCTCATCACCGGAACCATCGACGAGAAGGGAATCGGAAACAGCAAGGGTAAGATCCTCGAGAAGATCGCCCGCGACTACGGATCCGACCGCGCCGCCAGGTTCCTGTACGACGCCACCAGGCTCGCCCTCGGAGCCGTCATGAACCACGGATTCTCCACCGGTATCAGCGACGAGGACATCCCCGAGGAGGCGGCCAACCAGATCAGGGAGAACTCCAAGGAGTGCATCCAGCAGGTCGACGAGCTCGTCGAGTCCTTCAGGGACGGAACCCTCGAGCAGATGCCCGGAAGGTCCGTCAGGGAGACCCTCGAGGTCAGGGCCCAGGGAATCCTGTCCGGAGCCCGTGACCAGGCCGGTAAGATCGCAGGAAACTACCTCGGTATGACCAACCCCGCCGTCATCATGGCCAAGACCGGAGCCCGTGGTTCGATGCTCAACCTGTCCCAGATGGCAGGATGCGTCGGACAGCAGTCCGTCCGTGGTGAGAGGATCGCCAGGGGATACTGGGACAGGACCCTGCCCCACTTCCACAAGGGAGACCTCGGAGCATACGCCAAGGGATTCTGTCTGGATTCCTACAAGACCGGTCTGACCCCCACCGAGTTCTTCTTCCACGCTATGGGAGGAAGGGAGGGTCTGGTCGATACCGCCGTCCGTACCGCCAGGTCCGGATACATGCAGAGGCGTCTGATCTCCGCACTGGAGGACCTCAAGCTCACCACCGAGAACGCGGCCACCGTCTACCACGACGGACGTATCACCAACACCGTCGGAACCATCGTGCAGTTCAAGTACGGAGAGGACGGAATCGACCCCTCCAGGGCAGTCCGCGGAGACGCGGTCAACCTCAACGACCTGTTCGCCGAGGTCCTCGGAGAGGACGCCGACAAGCTCCTCAACGTCGACAAGAAGGAGAACGAGGGAGACGACTACGGATCCCGCGAGAAGGACCTCGAGGGCTTCGACGACGACGGAGACTACGACAGCGACGAGGACAGCCTCGACTCTGACGGCGACTCCGACTACGAGGGAGGTGAGTGATAATGGCACAGAAAGATACCATCGCAGCATTAGTGAAGAGGGGCATCGCCGACGAGGTCGCGACCACCGTCGTGAAGCAGTACGGCTACGGCAGCCTCGGAGACATCTCCTCCGCAGGAGTCGACGGACTCGTCGAGAAAGGACTCGACGAGGCGGTCGCCAAGGAGATCATCGACAAGATCGGTACCCGCAAGACCTCCAAGCCCCGCGCCGCCCCCAAGGCGGTCGTGGCGGAGGAGCCCGAGGCTCCCGCCGAGCCCCAGGTACCCCAGGAGGAGTACTCCAACCCCCACGTGCAGACCGAGACCGAGACCAAGCTCATGGACATGGTCGCATCTCTCAAGCTCGAGATCCCCAAGAAGGTCGTCTACGACATCGCCGACAGGATCGAGGGCGCGGACCTCTCCGACGAGATCTGCGAGAAGCTCCTCGTCCGCGCGGCCGAGATGTACGCCAGCCACAAGATGGTCCAGAACGAGTCCGCCGGAGTCATGGCGGCCCACTCCATCGGAGAGCCCGGTACCCAGATGAACCTGCGTACCTTCCACTTCGCGGGAGTCGCATCCGTGTCCGTTACCCAGGGTCTTCCCCGTCTCATCGAGATCGTGGATGCCAGGCGCGAGCCCAGCACCCCTTCGATGAACATCCCCCTCAAGGGACTGGCGCAGGAGGACCAGGCACTCGCCGAGCACGTCGCATCCGAGATCGAGATCACCACCCTGCTGGACGTCGCCTCCATCGAGACCGACATCACCAACATGAGGATCCTGATCGTCCCCGATGCGATGAAGATGGACAAGCGCGGACTGAAGGTCGACGACATCGTCGAGAAGCTCAACAAGATCAAGGCCGTCCGCGGTCTGGTCGAGAAGAGCGCGGTCTCCTTCGACGGACCCGTCAACAACGACGTGGCATGCAACATCATCATCTCGTCCGACCCCGAGAACCCCGCACCCTTCACCAAGCTGCAGGAGATGTACGAGGCCATCAAGAACGCCAGGCTCAAGGGAGTCGAGGGCATCAAGAGGGCACTCATCCACCCTGACCCCAAGACCGGTCAGTACAGCATCGTCACCGAGGGCAGCAACCTGAAGGAGATCCTGCAGGTCGAGGGTGTCGACGTGGACAACGTCATGACCAACTCCATCATCGAGATCGGCGATGTCTTCGGAATCGAGGCGGCCAGGAACTCTATCATCTATGAGGCCACCTCCACCCTGGGCAACGCAGGTCTGGATGTCGACGTCAGGCACATCATGCTCGTAGCGGACCTCATGACCAACGACGGAACCGTAAGGGCCATCGGAAGGAACGGAGTGTCCGGAAAGAAGTCCTCTGTCCTGGCAAGGGCAGCCTTCGAGATCACCGCCGCCCACCTGCTGCACGCAGCCATGGTGGGAGAGGTCGACAGGCTCGAGGGAGTGACTGAAAACATCATTGTAGGTCAGCCGGTGACCTTAGGAACCGGAGCAATCAAACTTTATTACGATCCCAAAGCAAACAAGGAGGATATTGAATGAGCGAAGTAGATATTAGCAAGGCATTGAAGGCAGCGATCTCCACCGGTAAGGTGGAGTTCGGAGTTGACCAGACCGAGAAGGCAGTAAAGGCCGGAAAGGCACAGATGATCGTCCTTTCCTCCAACTGTCCCAGCGCGGCCCTTGTCAACAACAAGGACGTCAAGATCCACATCTACAGTGGAAACAACATGGAGCTCGGCGCTCTGTGTGGAAAGCCCTTCTCCGTATCCGCTCTTGCCATCATCGACAAGGGTACTTCCAACATCTTAACGCTGTGAGACCATGGCCGCAGATATCGTGCTAACGGAGGATACCCTGCGTTACATCGCACTCTTCCAGCAGCTGACCCACACCAACGCGGTCGACTGCATGGAGACTGAGGACAAGCTCGTCTTCGTCGTCGAGAATGGACAGGGGAACATCGCTGTAGGAAAGAAAGGGGAGCATGTCATCAAACTCAAGGACATGACCGGTAAGAACATCCAGGTCGTCGAGTACTCCGATGATCCCCAGCAGTTCGTGATGAACGTATTCCACATCTACGGTCCTCAGAAGGTCGTTATCGAGCAGCGCGGAAACATCACCCACGCCACGGTAACTGTGGATCCCAAACTCAAGGGACGCGCCATCGGCAAAGCGGGGAAGAACCTCCGCATCGCCAGGGATATCGTGAACAGGCATCACGACATCCAGAGCATCAGCGTTGACTGAATGTTGAAAACCCAAACACCTTACATCCCCCTTGCGGGGGATATTTCCTTTTTCTACGGTTTCAGTTGATCGGGGTCCTCTCGACCTCGAGCCTGTCCTCGGTGGGATACTCCTCGACGATGTAGCATCTGTATGGGAGCTCTGTTCCAACCTCTTCCAGGATCCAGGGGGCTATTTCGAGCCTGTTACGGTCCCTGTCGATGAACATGAGTTCGTCTGGCACATCGTAAGTCTCGGCCAGGAAGCGGTATGCCTCGTCAAGGTCCTTGTGGTAGACGATCCCCTTGACCAGCGTTCCGTCATCTGTGATTACATCGTATTCTTTTGCGATATGCTCCGCACGGCGGGCGAGGCGGTTCCTGAGCTGCACGCTGTCCTTGAAGGTGGACGAGCAGAAGTGGATCGGCAGGTCCGGCAGCCTCTCGAGGACCTTCATGGCGGTCTCCTCCGAGCCCTTCACCGCGGACGACAGCTCGTCCTTGATCTCCAGGCCGTAGCGCTCCATCATGCCCCAGTTGCTCTCGGAGAACTCCAGTTCGTTGAGGTTCACGAACTGCACCCCCGCATCGAAGGCGCTTTGGATCATCCAGACGAGCTCCTCCTCCTTCCCGGGGAGGGCGGGCACCTCGATGCCCACGTCCAGGGCGGTCTGCTCCACAATCGAGGCGAGCTCGGTGGTGTCCAGCTTGGACCAGAGGTCCTCGGTGGGATGGTACCTGATCTCGTCGAGTCCCGCGGCCTCCAGCCTCTTGGCGTTCTCGAGGCTGATGACGGCGGTGTACATGTGGATGTGGTGGCCCCTGCCGAACTGTGCCTTCAGGAGCTCGATGTAGTGGACGGTGCGGTCCATCACGGCCGAGGGGTCCCCGCCGGTGATGCCGGTGCCCTCCGCGTCCATGGATTCGGCCTCGCGGATGATGTCCTCGTCGGAGTGGGCCCTGCCCTCGTTGGCGTAGACCACGTCCCTGCCCTTCTTCTCGTTGGATATGGGGCAGTAGAAACATCCCGCGCTGCACCTGCCGGTGACCAGGAGCACCATCTTGGATCCCCTGATGCAGTACTGGCAGCCCTTGGCGAGCTCGCCGTTGGCGGCGGAGCCGGATTCGAACCTCTGAACGCTCATGCCTCTTCCATTGGCGAGGGTTATATAAGATTCGTGCGATGGGCATGTATGAGAAAGAGTTCGCGCCTTATTCTGGCACTCGACGAGACCGACAAGAGCAAAGCCTTGGCAATCGCCGGGTCCGTGGCCGGACTCGTGGACGCCATCAAGATCAACTGGCCCCTGGTGCTCTCAGCCGGCCCCGAGATCATCACCGAGCTGTCCAAGTTCTCCGACGTCATCTGCGACTTCAAGGTCGCGGACATCCCCAACACCGTCCACCTCATCGTGGAGGGCTCCGTCAACCGCGGCGCGGCCGCGGTCATCGTCCACGCCTTCCCCGGCAGCGACTCCCTCGAGGAGGCCGTGAAGACCGCCGGAGACCGTGCCGTGATCTACGCCGTGACCGAGATGAGCCACCCCGGAGGCAAGGAGTTCACCGCCCCCAACGCGGAGGCTCTGGCACAGATGGGAGTAAGGTGCGGAGTGGCAGGCTTCATCGCCCCTGCGACCCGTCCCGAGCGCATCGCCGCCATCAGGAAGATCATCGGCGACCGCGAGATCCTCTCTCCCGGCGTCGGTGCCCAGGGAGGCTCCGCCGCGGACGCCATCAAGGCCGGCGCCGACTACGTCATCGTGGGCAGGGCGATCTACAAGGCCGAGAACCCCAGGGCGGTCGCCGAGCAGATCTGCAAAGAGATTCAGAGCGTGCTCTGAACGGCCTTTCCGCGGTCCCTGTTCCCTTCTTATAATATAAAATAAGAAGGGGTTAAATACAGATTCGGGTATTGTGCGCTATTCCAAATCGATTTACGGAGATTCGAGAATGCGCACAGTTGCAAAAGAGAAAACCAGTCCCGTCGTTTCTGAAAGCGGGGCAGCCGCTGTTTCCGAGAACGGGAACAACGGATCCTGGTTCAGAACGCACTGGTGCCTGATCTCCCTGTTCGTGATCATCGCGGTAGCCTTCATCCTTAGGTTCGCGTTCGCGTACGGGGTCTCCGCCGGCGACAATTATGCCCTGTCCGGCGGATCCAGTGCATCCAGTCACCTTCGCATCGTAACCGAGATACTTGCAGGAACCTACGACCCTGCCAACCAGGCAACCATCAACTTCCCGTACGGTTCCGGAAGCATCTCCGGCCCCCTGTTCGACTACCTCATGGCAGCCATCGCCTACGTCGTGACCCTCTGCGGGGTCAGCCAGGCCACGGCGGCCGCAGGTACCCTCGCCTGGTCCGCACCCATCATCGGCGCGCTGACCTGCTTCCCTGTCTACCTCATCGGCAAGAAGCTCTTCAAGGACGAGCTCGTCGGACTGCTGGCTGCGGTGTTCTACGCACTGTTCCCGCTCATGATCATGACGACCGCCTTCTCCAACGGAACCGAGAATGCGTTCACCTGCTTCCTCATGGCATGGTTCGTCTACTTCGTCATCAGGACCCTCGAGGCTTCCGACGCGGTGGAGATCACCGGCTTCAAACAGCTGTTCTCCAACGAGCCCCTCAGGACCAACATGTTCATCTCCGCGGTGCTCATGGCCTTCCTCGTCCTCACCTGGACCGGATTCTGGGCCATCATCGCATGCGCGGCGGCCATCATGTTCGTCACCCTCCTGTTAAGGCGCATCGGCAGGAAGGACCTCCTGGCCACCGTCCTCATCGGCAACTTCATCGTGCTGGTGGGAGTGGGAATCGGAGCCATCTACTACATCCCCCTCGGACTGTGGAGCACCGTCTTCCAGGGCGGCTGCCTCCTGGCGGTCCTCGTGGCGGCCTACAGCGTGCTGTTCCTCCTCCTCGAGAAGCAGCCCTGGGTGCTCTCCATCCCCCTCACCCTCGCGGTGATCATCGCCGTAGCGGCCGTTCTCGCCGTGTTCGCACCCTCCGTATCCTCCGCCCTCCTCCACGGCAGCAGCCCCCAGGTGGGCGCCCTCGCCAACGACCTCGCCCACCAGTTCAGCAGGACCAGCATCTCCTCCATGGCATCCTACTACGGATGGCTGACCGTCTGGTTCCCCATGTTCCTGGGCGTATGGATGGCATACAAGTACCGTGCGAACGCCAAATACAACCTCTACACCTTCGTCATGCTGTGGCTGTTCTGCTGCTTCTTCATCGGCTGGTTCAGCGCCGAGTATGCGATCGTCGCCGGTGCCGGATTCGCAGTGGGATCCGCCGCACTCATCGTCAGGGTGTTCAGGGCGGTCGACCTCAAGGCCTACCTCAAGTCCCTCCGCGGCCTCGGTGTCAAGGGCGGACTGAGGAAGGCACTCGACTTCTTCCCCCTCGTCACCCTCCTCGTGGCTGTCTGCCTCATCGCGGCCCCCGCCGCGGTGTACGCTGCCGATGCGGCCACCCCCACCAACAACGAGCACTCCAACTACTTCGGAGGACTCGGATACACCGTGAACACCACCGACTCCAGCATGGTCAACGCCGCCTGGGATTCCTACAGCTCCCAGGCCAAGTCCGGCGCCCTCATGTCCTGGTACGGCTACTCCGACGCCGCCAGCTCCGTAGGCGGCTTCAGCACCGTCACCAGCTCCGTGGGCGGCGGAACCTCCGCCATGGCATCCGCCTACCTGTCCGCAGGCAGCTCCGGTGCGATCGCATCCTTCATCATCCGTCTCGCCGAGAGCAACCCCGACGCCTACAGCTCCGCATTCACCGCAGCAGGCGTCCCCGACCTCGCGAAGTACATCAAGAACCCCGCCGACGCCCGCGCCTACATGTCCGCCAACGTCGACAAGTTCGTCGCCTACAACGCCAACGTCCACGACGAGAGCCTGCCCTACATCGTAGGTGTCAGCTACCTCACCGAGAAGCTCAGCGAGAACCAGCTCGCCGATCTCTACAACACCGTCCGCGGAATCAGCGGCAGCACCATCTCCTACATCGCAGTCGACGGAAGCATGCTCCCGACCTACTACAACGACGGAAGCTACACCTCCACCATCGGATACTACGCAGACCGCGTCTCCACTGAGTACAACGGAATCGCCACCCTTTACGATGTCAGTTCCACCACCCAGATGTACTACCAGTACGGCGGACTCGGACAGCTCTACTACAACTACCTCGACGGAATGTACGAGACCTTCATGTGGAACGCACTCATCGGAGTGACCCCCTCCCAGTACGGCCTCACCGCCACCGCCGGATCCAGCAACCTGTCCCTCCTCGAGGCACTCGGCAACTCCGACGGAACCGTCAAGGCACAGCCCGCAGCCGGCATGAGCGACTTCACCGTCTCCTACTGGCACGTGAAGTACCGCGCCAACGACACCGCCTCCTGGACCGACATGGATGCCACCGCGGCCATCGCCAAGCAGAAGGCCGAGGGAGGTTACATCAACTACCTCTCCTCCGTCGTGGTCCTCGAGTACAACTCCTCCGCCAGGACCGCCGTGAGCGGAACCGTCACCTCCACCGAGGACGTCTCCGGCCTCAGGGTCTCCGTCTTCGAGAAGGATCCCCTCGCCAGCGGAGCAACCTCCTACGTGCAGCGCAGCACCACCCACGTCAGCGCCGACGGAACCTACACCGTCTCCGTGCCCACCGGCACCGACTACGTCGTCAGGTACTACGTCGGATCCACCGGCCTCAGGGACGGAACCCTCTACAAGACCTTCGACAGCGTCCAGACCGCCATGGCCCTGTCCCCTGTCGCAGTCAGCGGTAACATCACCTACACCACCGGCGGAAACTACATAACCGAACAGGTCAAGATGACCTTCACCGGAAGCAACGGCAACGTCGTATCCGCATCGTTCGCAGACCCTGTCTCTAACCCCCAGGAATTCACCGCCAGCCTGCTGCCCGACGTCTACTCCGTCAAGGTGTACACCAAGGACAACGTCCAGCTCGGCACCGCTACCGTCTCTGTCGTAGACGCCATCACCGGCCTCGAGATCAGCGCCGGCATGAGCGAGGTCAGCGTCACCGTAAAGGACATCTTCGGACAGACCGTCACCGATGACGACACCGTCCCCGTCACCTTCGTGGATTCCGCCGGCAACATCATCGTCAGGGAGGTAGAGCCCGGTATGACCACCGCCTACGTCAACGCAGGCGACTACACCGTCTACGTATGCGGAGAGGCCTCCGGCGGAACCAACGCATACGTCTCCTCCGAGTCCAAGACCGTCACCGCAGGAAGCAGCTCCGTGTCCGTGACCCTCACCGTCGCCAAGGCCGTCGAAGAGGGAGGAGCGGCCGGAACCGTCTACTCCACCATCGGATACACCACCGTCGCCGGCGACACCAACTACGTCCCCGCGACCCTGGCCGGCAAGCTCACCGCACTCGACACCAGC
>CADAGG010000002.1 GCA_902787415.1 methanogenic archaeon | reverse complement strand
CCCGATGGATGTGACCGAGTCGGGGATGGTCACAGATGCGAGCGATGTACAACCGCCGAACGCCTCAGTCCCGATGGATGTGACCGAGTCGGGGATGGTCACGGATGCGAGCGATGAACAACCGTAGAACGCCTCAGCCCCGATGGAGGTGACCGATGCTGGAATCGAATATCCACCTTCCTTTCCTCCGGGGCATTGTACCAACATTGTCTTGTTCTTATTGAAAAGAACTCCATCTTCGGACGAATAATTCTCGTTTCCTTCGTCTACGGCTATGGAAACAAGAGATGTACACTCTTCGAACGCACGATGCCCGATGGATGTGACCGAGTCGGGGATGGTCACAGATGCGAGCGATGTACAACCGCCGAACGCCTCAGTCCCGATGGATGTGACCGAATTGCCGATGGTCACGGATGCGAGCGATGTACAACCGCCGAACGAATTATCCCCCATAGAGGTGACCGAGTCGGGGATGGCCACGGATGCGAGCGATGAACAACCATTGAACGCGCTATCCCCGATGGATGTGACCAAGTCGGGGATGGCCACGGATGCGAGCGATGAACAACCGCAGAAAGCATAATTCCCGATACTGGTAACTCCGTTTTGTAGAATGACCGAGGTACAATCCTCCCATCCGCGTTCATCGGCGTAGGTATAATCCCACATGTGGCCGGATCCCGTGAATGTGGCGCATCCTCCAGACATGCTCCAGTACAGGTTGTTACCGCATTGGCCAGAAGCGGGATCCGCGTCCGAGCCGTCCGCGTCGCAGATCATGAACACGCATACCACTGCCAGCACTGCGGAGACTGCCATCAAGGTCCAGCGGACGGACATGCAGAATGAATCGGCTCATACACTTTTAATAATTCGGAAACCGCGAGTTGTCAATTGTTCGGGGGACGTTACCATGTACCCGACAAACAGAAAGGAACCGGGGGCGGATCCCCCGGAATGGAGTTTCAGTAGGCGCAGCGTCCTTCGATGGGAGGGATGCTGGGGTCGGGAGGCAGCATCGGCAGGATGTCCTCCTCGGGGTCGACGTGGATGTCGACGATGCAGGTCTTGCCGCAGTCGAAGGCGAACTTCAGCGCGTCCTCGACCTCTCCCGCCCTCTCGACGGTGATTCCCTCGGCCCTGTATGCCTTGGCGATCTGCACGAAGTCGGGATCGTCCTCGAGGAGGGTCTCGGAGTAGCGCTTGTCCCAGAACAGTTTCTGCCACTGCTTGACCATGCCGAGCCAGCCGTTGTTGAGCAGGACGATGACCACGGGCAGGTCCTCGGCGACGGAGGTCGCGAGCTCCTGTATGACCATCTGCAGTCCTCCGTCTCCCACGACGGTGGCGACCCTGCAGTCGGGGCGGGCGGCCTTGGCTCCGATGGCTGCCGGCAGACCGAATCCCATGGTTCCGAAGGAACCGGACGAGAGGAACTGCCTGGGCCTCTTGATGTCGAGGAAGTGCATGGCCCACATCTGGTTCTGGCCGACGTCGGTGGTGACGATGGTGTTGTCGATGAACTTGTTCAGCTCCCACATGACCTTCTGGGGGATGATGGGGTGGGTGAAGTAGTTGAAGTCGACGTTCCTGCGCTCCTTGTATCCCTTGGCGGTCCTGGCCCACGAGTCGTGGGCGGCGGTGTTGCCGAGGGCGTCGATGAGCATCTGCAGTGCCTTCTTGGCGTCGCATTTGAGGTTGACGGAGTTCCTGTTGCTCTTTCCGAACTGGGTTCCGTCGATGTCAATCTGGATGACGCCGCACTTCATGCCGGGGGCGGTGTGGGGGCTGTAGGTCCTGTCGGAGAACTTGGTTCCCACGGCGATGACCAGGTCGGCCTCGGTGAACGCCTCCTTGGCGCAGATCCTCCCGTGCATTCCGAGGGGACCCATGTTGAGCGGGTGCTGGGTGGGGATGGATCCGATACCCATCATGGGAGTGACCACGGGAGCTGAGATCAGCTCTGCGAAGCGGACCAGCTCCTCGGAGGCCTCGGCGGAGATGACTCCTCCTCCGGCCATGATGACGGGTTTCACGGAACTTTTGATGAGTGCCACGGCATCTGCAAGACCGGAAACGTCCTCGGTGGGCTCTTTGATTCCGAATTCCTGGTAGAGCAGATCCTCGTCGATCTGTGCGTTTATCTGGTCGACGGGAAGGTCGACGTGGACGGGTCCGGGCCTGCCGGACTGGGCGATCTTCCATGCCTCGTTGATGGCGTGGGGGAGCCTCTTGACGTCGGTGACGCGGAAGTTGTGCTTGGTGACGGACATCATCAGGCTGTAGGCGTCGACCTCCTGGAAGGCCTCCGATCCGAGCACCTTGGAACCGACCTGTCCCGTAAGTGCCAGCATGGGGATGGAGTCCGCATATGCGGTGGCGATTCCGGTGACCATGTTGGTGGCACCGGGTCCGCTGGTGGAAAGGCAGACGCCGGTCTTGCCGCTGGCACGTGCGTAACCGTCGGCAGCGTGGGCGGCGCACTGCTCGTGCCTTACGAGAACGTGCCTGATGGAGGAATCCCTGATCTCATCGTAGATGGGGATGACGGCCCCTCCGGGATATCCGAACATTGTTTCGACGTCTCTGTCCTCAAGCATTTGGAGCAGTGCTCTTGAGCCCTTCATATGAATCAGTGTGTTATCGGTCCCCCTAATATAAAACATAGGGCTCGTCGACATTACATCTGGCTTATTCACACCTATAGGGTGTGTCGGCAGGAGTGCTTTCAGAACCGTCCGTGACCTCCCACGGATCGTATCTGAGGAGCATCGCGGAGGCGATGATGACAATCACCGAACCGATGTTATGCACCAGGGCGCCGACGATAGGTCCGATGATGCCCAGAACCGCAAGGGCCATCGCCACGGTGTTCAGAATCAGTGAGAACGCGATACCTATCCTGATGGTCAACAGGGTACGTTTCGCCATGCGGATGAGCCCGGGGAGTCTGGACAGATCGTCGTTCATGAATACGATGTCCGAGGATTCCATCGCCAGATCGTTGTTGGCATTGCATATGGCGATGCCCACGGTCGCTTTCTTCAGGGAAGGGGCGTCGTTAACGCCGTCCCCGATCATACAGCCGTTGTTGTTGCAGTCGATCTTGGATACGATCCTGAGCTTGTCGGAGGGCAGGCATTCCCAAATGACGTCATCCATCCCGAGGAGTCCGGAGGTGCGCTGAGCGGCCTGTCTCGAATCCCCGGTGATAAGTATGCTTTTTATGTTCTGGGTCTTCATCTGACTGATGGCGAATCTGGAAGAGGGGCGGAGGGTGTCGGACAATGCCGCATAACCGACGGTCCTGCCGTCTATACCTATGAGCACCACAGTGAACCCGTCCTCTTCCTGACGGGAAACCTCCTCCTCGACGGCATCGAAGCATTCAGGACAGCTGTCACGGAGGAACGACCTGTTGCCTGCGAATACCTCCCTTCCCCCGACGGTGCCGTTAACACCGAGTCCAGGGACGTAGATGAAATCCTCGGGTGCATCCCAGCTGCCGGTGAATTCGGTGATGGCCTTTCCGAGCGGGTGTTCGGATCTCGATTCCACGGATGCGACGAGTCCTGCAAGTTCCCCGTCGGTCAAGGTCGGATCCATGGATCTGACCGCAACGCATTGCACCTTGCCGGCGGTGAGAGTACCGGTCTTATCCATCATTACAGTGTCCACGGAGGATAGGTTCTCCAATGCCCCGCCGTCCTTCACCAGGATGCCGTGCTTGCTGAGGTTACCGGCCGCGGCCATGATTGCGGTCGGGGTTGCCAGGATCAGTGCGCAGGGACAGAAGACGACCAGTACCGTGACCGACCTGTAGATGTCCTGCGTCAAGAGGTAGGTCACTACCGATACGGCGAATGCGGTTACGACGATGTATACTGCCCACCTGTCAGCGGTGCGGACGATACGGGATTTGTTCGCATCGGCCTCCTCGATGAGTCTTGCCATGCGCGCGAGGGTCGAATCCTTTCCGACCCTGTCCACCTCCACATCCACCGAACCGTACATGTTGACGGTTCCCGCGGAAACCCTGTCCCCCGCCGTCACATCCACGGGGGTGGATTCGCCGGTGATGATGGATACGTCGATGGAGGAGGTGCCTTCGGATACCCTTCCGTCAGCGGGAACGGTCTCACCGGGAAGGATCCTTACGATGTCTCTGACATGCAGGGATTCAGGGTCCACCATCTCCTCCTTCCCGTCGCGGATGACCCTTGCTTCGGTGGGATTCATTCCCTGGAGGTGCGCAATACAGCTGTTGGCATGACTGACCGTAGCTTCTTCGAGGAAACCTCCGATCTGCATGATGACCGCGACCTCGGCCGCGGCCTCGTATTCCCCTATGATGACACTGGCGACAATCGCCACGGAGACTAGTACGTCAGCGGTGATGTCGCGTTCGAACACGACCCCGATGATCGCTCCCCAGATGATGGGGATACCGCAGATTGCGATGGGAATGAACAGCAGCCAACCGAATGAGTCTGTCAACAGTGAGATGAAAATGCATATCGCACCGATGACAATTAGCGTGAACTCCGACTTTTGTCCGATGATTGCCTCTTTGACGATCCCCATGGTATCAATATACCTATGGGGGGTATCGTATATAATACCATACGGGGGTATATGAAACAGTCCGCTGACTCAGATTTTCGAAAACTGATCGAGCACTTTCGTGAATGCCTCTATGGTTTTATCGGCATCGCCGTGGGAAATGCCGTCCTTGACGCAATGGTTCACGTGGCCGACCAAGACGATCTGACCGACCTTGTGTATGGCACTCTTCACCGCGTTGATCTGGATGAGGATATCCTCGCAAGGTATATCCTCGTCTATCATACGGTCGAGGGCGGCGATTTGACCGGAGATCCTGTTCAGACGTTTATGCAGGTTTTCGGAGTCCATACACTGTTTCATGGTGAATACATCCATTTTCATTATTATGATTTTATCGTTAGGTCATCACAAATAAATCCAATTGCGAAGAGGAAAAGGAACAGGGGACTTGCCCCCTGAATGTTTCAATAGGTGCATCTGCCCTTGACGATGGGGACCTTGGGGTCCGCGAGGATCATGGGGCAGATATCCTCTTCGGGGTTGGTGTGGATGTCGACCAGACAGGTGACATCGGAATCCATGGCCTGTTTGAGGGCGTCTCCGACCTCGGAGGACTTCTCCACGTGGATTCCGGTGGCGCCGAAGGACTCGGCGAGCTTCACGAAGTCGGGGTCGGCGTTGAGCTTGGTGCCGCTGAAACGCTTGTCCCAGAAGAGCTTCTGCCACTGCCTGACCATGCCGAGCCATCCGTTGTTGAGGAGGACGATGGTGACGGGTATGTCCTCCGCCACGGAGGTGGCGAGCTCCTGGCAGACCATCTGCAGTCCACCGTCCCCGACGATGGTGAGCACCTTGGAGTCGGGCTTGGCGACCTTGGCGCCCATGGCGGAGGGCAGTCCGAATCCCATGGTTCCGAAGGAACCCGAGGTGATGAACTGCCTGGGCCTCCTGATGTCGAGGCAGTGCATGGACCACATCTGGTTCTGGCCGACGTCGGTGGTGACGATGACGTCTCCGTCCAGGAGCTTGTTGATCTCGCACATGACCTTCTGGGGCGCGATGGGGTCGGTGTTGATGTCGAAGCTGCACTGGCATCTCTTCCTGAGCTTGGCGTACCTCTCGTTCCACTCGGACTTGCAGTCCTTGTATCCCCTGAGGGCGTCCAGGAGCAGCTTGGTTCCCCTCTTGGCATCGCAGAGGATGTCGACGGAGCCCCTCTTGCTCTTTCCGAACTGGGTGCTGTCCACGTCGATCTGGATGACCTTGCAGTTCTCGGCGGGCATGGTGTGGGGGTTGTAGGTCCTGTCGGAGAACTTGGTGCCGATGGCGATGATGAGGTCGGCCGACTGGAAGAGGTCCAGGGCACCCATCCTGCCGTGCATACCCAGAGGTCCCATGTTGAGGGGGTGTCCGGAGGGCACGATACCGAGGCTCATGAGGGTGGTGATGACCGGTATGTTGGCGAATTCCGCGAGCTTGACGATCTCCTCGGAGGCGTTGATGGCGCCTCCTCCGATGAGGAGGACGGGGCGGGCGGAGTTCTTGATGAGGAGGGCCGCATCGTTGATGCGGGAGACGTCGGTGGCGGGTTCCTTGACGCCCCACTCCTTGGTGAGCAGGTCCTCGTCGATGTCGGAGTTGATCTGGTCGACGGGCATGTCGATGTGGACCGGTCCGGGCCTTCCCGACTGGCAGATCTTCCATCCCTCGTTGATGGCGTGGGGGAGGCGCTCGGGGTCGAGGACCCTGAAGTTGTGCTTGGTGACAGGCATCATGAGGCTGTAGGAGTCGACTTCCTGGAAGGCCTCGGCGCCGAGGAAGTTGGTGCCGACCTGTCCGGTGAGTGCGATCATGGGGACGGAATCCGCATAGGCGGTGGCGATTCCGGTGACCAGGTTGGTGGTTCCGGGTCCGCTGGTGGCGAGGCAGACCCCGGGGGTTCCGGTGGCCCTCGCGTAACCGTCGGCCATGTGGGCGGCGCACTGCTCGTGCCTTACGAGGATATGCCTTACGTTGGACTCCAGAAACTCATCGTAGATGGGGATGACGGTGGCACCGGGGTAGCCGAACACGCTGCTGACCCCTCTGTCCTCAAGCATTTTTAACAGTGCTTTCGAGCCTTTCATTTTAATAGCCTCTGGATGCGAATACCTCTAACAGTTAAAAAAGGGGTGGGTGGAAAAGGACGGATATCCGTTACACGGGCCCGCCCGTGTCCGTCTGGACACATTCCGCAACCGATTTCCCCGCGCGCCCGCGAACTTATTATAATGCACCACGGAATACGGAGGCTCAAGTGAAATCCCCATGGCTAAAATCAAGGTCGGAGTAAACGGATACGGTACCATCGGAAAGAGGGTGGCAACCGCAGTCAGCATGCAGGACGACATGGAGCTCGTAGGAGTGACCAAGACCAGGCCCTCCTTCGAGGCCAAGACCGCCGTCGCCGCAGGTATCGCCCTCTACGTACCCGCAGAGAACGTGGAGAAGTTCGATAAGGCAGGAATCAAGGTCGCCGGAACCATCGACGACCTCATCGGCAAGGTCGACATCATGGTCGACGCCACCCCCGGAGACTTCGGAGAGGAGTACAAGGCCAAATACCAGGCCGCCGGAATCAAGGGAATCTTCCAGGGAGGAGAGGAGCACGGTCTCACCGGGGTCTCCTTCAACTCCACCGCCAACTACAAGGAGAGCTGGGGAGTCCAGTTCTCCAGGGTCGTCTCCTGCAACACCACCGGTCTGCTGAGGACCCTGAGCCTGCTCGACAAGGAGTACAAGATCGAGAACGCCTACGTCACCATCGTCAGGCGCGCCGCTGACCCCGGAGACAGCAAGACCGGGCCCGTCAACGCGCTCGAGCCCTCTGTGTCCCTCCCCACCCACCACGGTCTCGACGTCAAGAGCATCATGCCCTGGCTCGACATCACCTCCATGGCCATCAAGTGCTCCACCACCCTCATGCACATCCAGGCCGTCGTCGTCAAGCTCGGCAAGGAGGTCACCACCGAGGAGGTCCTCGACCTCTTCAAGAAGGCACCCCGCGTGAGGCTCGTTTCCTCCAAGGACGGCATCAAGTCCACCGCCCAGGTCATGGAGCTCGCCAGGGAGCTCGGAAGGTCCAGGTCCGACATGTACGAGATCTGCGTCTGGTCCGACGGAATCAAGGTCGTCGGCGACACCCTCTACTACTACCAGGCAGTCCACCAGGAGTCCGACGTCATCCCCGAGAACATCGACTGCATCAGGTCCATGTGCAAGTCGATGGAGGGACCCGAGTCCGTGGCCAAGACCAACAAGGCCCTCGGAATCGACCACTGAGGCAGTACCATGGGAGCATACAACACCCTCGGCGACATGAACTTCAAGGGCAAGAGGGTCCTCCTCAGGGTGGACATCAACTGCCCCATGGACAAGAAGACCCTGAAGATCATCAACGACGTCAGGATCAGAGCGGTCATCCCCACCATCAGGGAGCTGCTCGGAAAGAAAGCCAAGCTCGTAATCCTCGCCCACCAGAGCAGGAAGGGAAAATGGGATTTCACCGACCTTTCCCAGCACGCCCAGCTCCTCTCCAAGAACCTCAACACCCCCGTCAGGTACGTCAACGACGTCCTCGGCGAGGAGGCCCAGAAGGCCATCAAGGAGGTCAAGGAGGGCGAGGTGCTCCTGCTCGGCAACGTCCGCGAGCTGGATTCCGAGAGCAAGAGCCTGCCCATGGAGGAACACGCCAAGGGAGAGCTCGTCACCGCCCTCGCACCCCTCTTCGACATCTACGTCTGCGACGCATTCGGAGCCGCCCACAGGTCCCAGTGCTCGCTCGTCGGCTTCGACGACGTGCTCCCCTCCGCATCCGGCCGTCTCATGGCCAAGGAGATGTACGCCCTCGAGACCATCTTCAACAACCCCCGCAGGCCCTCCGTGTTCATCCTCGGCGGAGCCAAGTTCGGGGATGTCCCCCACATGATCGACCGTGTCCTCGGCAGCAACACCGCCGACACCGTCATCGTCGTGGGACTCGCCGGCAACGCCTTCCTCATGGCGAGGGGCGTCGACATCGGCGAGGCCTCCAAGGTACCCCTCCAGGAGGAGCTCACCGAGGAGAACTTCAAGAAGGCCCAGGATGTCATGTCCAAGTACGGACAGAGGATCCTCCTCCCCACCGACGTCGCAGTCGAGAAGGACGGCAAGAGGCTCAGCGTCAACATCGGAGACATGGCCAACGCCGGAGCCGCGCTCGACATCGGCGACCAGTCCGTGGAGAAGTTCAGGAAGGTCCTGCAGGTCTCCAAGACCTCCTTCATGTCCGGCCCCGCCGGAATGTTCGAGAAGGAGGGATTCGAGGTCGGAACCAAGGCCATCATGACCGCCATGGTCGAAAGCGGAGGATTATCCGTTCTCGGAGGAGGACACACCTCCGCCGCAGCGGAGAGGTTCGACCTCGCGGATTCCATGTCCTACGTGAGCACCGGCGGAGGAGCGCTCGAGACCTTCCTGCTGAAGGACCCCCTTCCCGTCATCGTCGCGCTGGAACATTCGAAATCCAAGTTCGGCAACGGACAGTAAAACCACAATCACAGGGGCTCCGGCCCCTGATCCTCATCTATCCTTCTCGAAGCTGTGCATGAATCTGAGCACGGCGTCGAGCTGTTTCTTCAGGTCGCTGCGGTGCGTGAAATCGTAGGGGTCGCAGGCCTCGATCTGGTTGTTCAGGTCCTCGCTGACCCTGATGGTGTAGTTGTAAAGGCGCTTCTTGGACTCCAGGTACCTGTCGTTCCTGGCCTTCTGGAGGTCGTTCAGCCTCTGGTCCTCCAGGATGTCGTCCACCGTGGAGGAGATCTCGCCCAGGGCCTCCGCCAGGGCCGGCAGGTCCTTGCCGTACATCGACATGTCGAGCAGGCTGTTGAGCTTCCCGCGCATGCGGAAGCACCTCTTCTTGAAGAGCGTGGGGGTGAGGGAGCTGCTCATGTCGAGCATGTCCCAGCAGTACTTCAGGAGCAGCTGTATGGCGTTCAGGTACCTGACCACCTCGGGGATGTCGGACTCGTTCAGCGAGTACTCCCTCTCCCCGGTGTACTTCTCGATCTTGCAGACCACCAGGTCCATGAGGCTGGTGTAGTCCTCGGCGACCGAGTTCATGGTGGGGTCGCCGAAGCGCTCCCCGCAGCCGTCCAGTCCGTTCCCCAGTACGATGAACCTCCCGAGGAGGTGGTTGCGCGCGATGGCCTGGGGGATGCGGGCGACGTAGTTCCCTCCGAAGAGGAGGTCGTCGTAATCGAGTGAAAAATCCCCGCGGAGGCACGAAAGTGCCTTCCTCACGGAATCCGCGGGGGAGGTCCCGGACCCTACGATCCGGGATTCGAGGGCCGAGAGGCTCTCCTCGGAGAGGAGTTCGGCGCAGTTGCCGTAATCCGCCGAGCTGACGAATTCCGCCAGGATGCTGGCGATGCCGTCCTGCTGGGACTCTGCGCCGGTCATTTCCCTCTCCGTTCGGGGGCGCCTGCCCCCGGAGGGTCTCAGTCGTTCCTCTTGCCCATCCTGCGGAGGGCTTCCTGGATGGAGTCGACGTTCCTGGTGACGGCCATCCTGATGTAGCCGTCCTCTCCGCCGAATCCGGTTCCGGGGGTGACGATGATTCCCTTGTCGATCATTTCCTTGGTGAAGTCCATGGAGGACTTTCCGCAGTCGAACCATACGTAGAAGGTACCCCTGGGCATCTTCACGTCGAATCCGAGCTCCCTGAGTCCCTCGACGAGGACCTTCCTCCTCTCTCCGAACTCGTCGTTGTTCTCCTTGGCGGTGCCGGTGAGGAATCCGTAGTTGTCGTAGAGGCTGAGGGCGGTGATGGCGGCCTTCTGGATGAAGATGGGCGCGCCGGAGTCGATCTGTCCCTTGCACTTGGTGAGTCCTCCGACCAGGTCCTCGTGTCCCACTGCGAATCCGAGCCTGAAGCCGGTCATGCAGAAGGTCTTGGAGAAGGACCCGAACTCGATGGCGTCCATTCCCGCCTGGAGGACGGAGGGCGCCCTGAATCCGTCGAAGGTCATCTCGCAGTACGCGTTGTCGTAGGCGAAGATGGTGTTGTGCTTCTGGGTCCAGGCGTAGGCCTTCTTCACGTAGTCCAGGTCGGCGCAGGCGCCGGTGGGGTTGTTGGGGTAGTTCAGGTAGAGCAGCCTGGCGTCCTCGGGCACCTCGTCGAGGTCCAGGAGCCAGTCGTTCTCCGCCTTCAGCTTGACCTTGTCGCAGACGGCGTTGTTGAAGAGGGTGGCGGCTCCGGAGTACACGGGGTAGCCGGGGGCGGGGGCCACGATCTTCTGGCCGTCGTTGACGAAGGCCTGTGCGATGTTGTAGATTCCCTCTTTGGAACCGATGGTGATGCAGACGTTCTTGTCGGGGTCCACGTTGACGTTGAACCTCTTCTTGTAGTACTCGGCGACGGCGATCCTGAGGTCCCTCTCTCCCTTGGAGGAGGAGTACTTCTGGTTCTCGTTCACGCGTGCCGCCTGGTCCATGGCATCGAGGACCTCGTTGGGGCAGGGGAGATCGGGGTCTCCGATTCCGAAGTCGATCATCTTCACGCCCTCCGCCTTCTTCTGGGCGGCCAGCTCCTCCAGCATCACGAAGAGGTAAGGGGGGAGTTTCTGCAACCTTTCTGCCTGTGTGTATTTTGCCATATTATCTTCCTATATCAGTCGGTGTTTCCTTCGAACACGAACTCGGCGGGCCCTTCCATGAGCACGTAGCCGAGGTCCTTGTCCACGGTGATCTTGAGCCATCCTCCGGGGAGATGGACGTCCACGGGGGTGTCGAACGGGACCAGTCCGTTGAGTGCCGCAGCGGTGGTGCTGGCACATGCGCCGGTTCCGCAGGCGAGGGTCCATGCCGCGCCCCTCTCGTAGACCGTCACGTAGATCTTCCCGTCCTTCACGGAGCAGAACTCCACGTTGGTCTTGCGGGGGAAGAACTCGCGGTAGCCCTCGAGCACGGGGCCGAGGCGGCGGACGTTGTCCTCGCCGATGTCGTCGAATGTGATGAAATGGGGGTTGCCCATGGAGACGGCGTTCGCCCTGAACTTCACACCCTCGATCTCGAAGGGCTGGTTGATGAAGCGGCCGTCGAAGTTGACCGGCACCTCCCTTCC
Source organism: methanogenic archaeon (assembly GCA_902787415.1). Taxonomy (GTDB): domain Archaea; phylum Thermoplasmatota; class Thermoplasmata; order Methanomassiliicoccales; family Methanomethylophilaceae; genus Methanomethylophilus. The sequence goes on along the minus strand of CADAGG010000002.1, from coordinate 15,192 downwards.
CTCGAGGATGGGGGCGCCCATGTCGATGCGGACGGTCCTGACCCTGCCGTTCTCCTTGAACACGGTGGCGACGAGCTTGCCCCTGCCGGTGTGGATGGAGAACTCGTCCTTCTTGACGAAGCCGAAGTCGCTGGCGTGCTTGGCGAGGCACCTGATGCCGTTGCCGCACATCTCGGCCTCGGAGCCGTCGGCGTTGATGATGCGCATGGTGACGTCGCATCCCTGCTCGCCGGGGAGCAGGTAGAGGACGCCGTCGGCGCCCACGCCGAAGTGCCTGTCGCAGACCTTCACGCACCAGGGCACGTCGATCTCCAGCTTCTGGGAGATGCCGTCCACCAGGACGAAGTCGTTGCCGCAGCCCTGGTACTTCCAGAACCTCATCTCAGGAGCCTCTCGGGGATGATCTGGTGCCTCCACTGCTCCTCGACCTGCTCCTTCTCGCGGATGAGCTCGGCCTCGCCGTTGTTGACGAGGACCTCGGCGCAGAGGGGCCTGGAGTTGTAGTTGCTGCTCATGGAGAATCCGTAGGCTCCCGCGTTGTAGACGACCATGACGTCGCCCTCGTCGGGCTCGGGGAGCACCCTGTCGTGACCGAGGTAGTCGCCGGTCTCGCAGATGGGTCCCGCGATGTCGAACTTGGCGGTGCAGGCCTTGCCGAACTTGCTTCCGTTCTGGATGTAGTGGAAGGAGTCGTACATGGCGGGCCTGATGAGGGTGTTGAATCCGGCGTCCACTCCGATGTACTTCTTGGTGCCGGCGTCCTTCACGTCGGTGCACCTGGTGAGCAGGATGGTGGCGTCGCAGACGAGGTACCTTCCGGGCTCCAGGATGATCTTCCTGACGTTGGTGTTCTGCTCGAACACGTCGGTGACCTCGGAGGCCATCTGGCCCAGGTCCATCTCGTCCTCGTTGGGCTTGTAGGGGACCCCGATTCCTCCTCCGATGTCCACGAACTCGAGGTCGATGCCGGCCTCGCCGATCTGGTTGATGAGTTCGGAGAGCACTTCCGCCTCCTCGACGAAGGGCTCGACGCTCTGTCCGCCGGAGCCGATGTGGGCGTGGATTCCGATGGGGTTGAGTCCCAGGTCCTGTGCCCTGAGGTAGGTCTCGACGACCTTGTCCTTGGGGATGCCGAACTTGGCACCCTTGTTCCCGGTGATGACCTTGGCGCCGTGTCCGGAGCCGATGCCGGGGGTGATCCTGAAGGATACGGGAGCTCCCGGCTTTATCTGTGCCAGACGCTCCATTTCGGAGACGGAGTCGAGGTTGATCATGACCCCGGTCTCGGCCACCTGCTTGAGTTCCTCGGTGCTCACGAAGACACCGGTGTACATGATCTTGTCAGGGCTGAAGCCGGCCTTGAGACAGGCCTTGACCTCGCCGATGGAGACGGCGTCGATGCCCGCTCCCTCCTGCTGGAGGACCCTGAGGATGGCCAGGTTGGTGTTGGCCTTGCAGGCGTAGTGGACCTCGGTCTCCATGTACCTGGAGAATGCCTTGTAGACGTTGCGGTAGTTCTCCCTGAGCCTCTGCTCGTCGGTGACGTAGCAGGGGGTGCCGAACCTGTCGGCCAGGTCGACGACGTCCATGCCGGCGAAGACCATGCGGCCGTCCTTGCTGTCGAAATCCCTCATGGGCATCAGGACTCACCTTCCACGAACTTGCGGTGGAGGATCTTGATGACGGGGAGGGCGTCGCCGTTGGAGACCACGAAGTTGATGGCCACGTTGGAGGCTCCCTCGGAGATCATGTTGATGTTGGCGCCGGCGGCCTTGACCGCTCCGAAGATGTCTCCGCTGGCACCGGTCTCGCTCATGAGCTCGTCGCCGACGCAGCAGATCAGCGCGACGTCGGAGGTGACGTCGATCTTCTCGACGTCGTCGTTGTCCAGCTCGTTGAGCTTGATGAGGGTGTTCTTCACGTCGTTGTTGTGGATGAGGAACGCCACGGTGGAGAGCGAGGTGGAGATCGAGTAGATGGCGTCGTCGTTCTCGGAGATCTTGTTGAGGATCTTGGAGACGATGTCGGGCCTGTAGGCGATCTCGGGGGAGCTGATGCTGATGATGGACAGGTCGGTCTTGGTGGCGACGCTCCTGAGGAGCTCGTTGCGGTACTCCCTGAACCTGGAGATGAGGGTTCCGTCCTCCTGGGGCTTGAAGGAGTTCCTGACCTTGAGGGGGATGTGCTTCTTCCTCACGGGCTCGATGGTCCTGGGGTGGAGGACCTTGGCGCCGAAGTAGGCGAGCTCGGCGGCCTCCGCATAGGACATCTCGTCGATCTTGACGGCGTTGGGGACGACCCTGGGGTCGGCGGACATGAATCCGTCCACGTCGGTCCAGATCTCGAGCATGTCAGCGTTCATGGCGTTGGCGACCACCGCGGCGGCGTAGTCGGAACCTCCCCTGCCGAAGGTGAGGGGGATCCAGTCGTCCTTGGTGACACCGTAGAAGCCGGTGATGATGGGGATGTATCCCCTGTTGATGTAGGGCATGACGTTGATTCCCATCTGGGTCTCCGTCATCCTGAGGTTGGCGTTGCCGTTGAGGGGCTTTCCCTCGGCGACGATTCCGCAGTCCTCGCTGGTGAGGGCGACGGACTTGTATCCCATGGCCCTGAGCTTGTGGCTGAGGAGCAGGGAGCTGAACCTCTCTCCCTGGGAGGTGACATTGTCCTGGTAGTAGGGGCTCTTGGCGGCCTTCTCGTCGTAGAGGAGGGCCTTGAATGCCTCCATCCTGGGGGTGAACTCCTTCATGAACTCGGCGAGCTGCTTCTCGTCGAGCATGGCCTTGGCGACGCAGACGTGCTTCTTCTCGAAGACCTCGAGGGTCTCCTCCCTAAGGTTCACAAGGTCCTCGCAGCATGCCACCAGGAAATTGGTGATGCCGGACATGGCCGAGGTGACCACTACCTTGTTGCCTTCGGTTCCTACCACGATGTTCGCGACCCTCTCGAGGGCCTCGATGGATCCGACGGACGTACCGCCGAACTTCATTACCGTTAACATTGTATAATGCCTCCTTGGGAAGCGGACGCCTCGCGGCGTCCGTTGTTATTGTAAAGTTTCACAGACCGTACTGGGAGATGATCTGCTCGATCTTCTCCTGCGCTCCGGCCGAAATGGGGGTGAGGGGGAGCCTCAGCACGTTGTCTCCGAAGCCCATCTTGGACATGATGTACTTGATGGGGATGGGGTTGGATTCTACGAACGCACCCTTGAAGAGGGGCATGAGCCTGTCATGGATCTCCTTCGCCTGCTCCTTCTTGCCCTCGCGGAGGAGGTCGACCATGGTGGACACCTCCTTGGGCATGCAGTTGGAGACGACGGAGAAGACTCCGACTCCTCCGGAGCACATGACGTCGTAGGTCATGGCGTCGTCGCCGGAGAGGACCGCGAAGTCGTCGGGGGTCCTGTCGATGATCTCCCTGATCTGGTCGATGTTGCCGCTCGCTTCCTTCACTCCTCCGATGTTGGGGACCTGGGCGAGCCTGGCCTCGGTCTCGGCGGTGATGTTGCTGTTGGTCCTGCTGGGGACGTTGTAGACGATCACGGGGATCTCCACCGACTTGGCGATGGCCTCGTAGTGGCGGAAGATGCCTTCCTGGGTGGGCTTTACGTAGTAAGGGGAGATGGAAAGGATTCCGTCTGCACCGAGATCCTCTGCCGCCCTGCTCAGCTCGATGGCCTCCTGGGTGCAGTTGCTGCCCGCTCCCGCCACGACCTTGGCCGACTTGGCCTGGTCGATGACGATCTCGATCACCCTGAGGTGCTCCTCAGTGTTGAGAGTGGCGGCTTCGCCGGTGGATCCACACGGCAGGAGCATGTCGACACCGTTCTCTTCCTGGAAGGTGACGAGTCTCCTAAGTTCTTCTTCGTTGACGCTGCCGTCCCTGTTCATAGGGGTTATGAGTGCAGTTCCTGTTCCAAATAGCATGAATATTTCTCTCCAAATGAGATTTAGTTCTCTCCAAAGTGTTCCTTTAAGATAAGACGGGTACGGGTGCTGAGTACGTTGTCGTACCTGCGGACCCTCTCGATGATCTCGTTCAAGCTCTGAGAAGACTCCACGTCGACGATGGCGATGATGTCCTGGTCTCCGGTGACCTCGAAGACCTCGGTGACGCCGTCGTAGGTGGAAAGCTCCCTCGCGATGGCCTCGGTGTCGGTGTTGACGTCGATCTTGACCTCCACCAGTGCCTTGACGTTCTTGGAGCTGGTCTTGATGGTGAATCCGCGGATGATACCTTCCTCGGTCATCCTGTGGACCCTGCTGCGTACGGTTCCCTCGGACACGCCTAGCTTGTCCGCGATCTCGACGTACGGGCATCTGGAATCCTTCTTCATTATCTCGAGAATACGCTTGTCAAGATTGTCAATCATGATTGCACCCGTGCTTATCTAACGGGCGGGAGTAGTTCTCTTTTCTATATAATAAATGCGGGACAGCTTACGATTTCCCCAGTCCCAAACCGTGTTTGGGCGGGGAAAAAGTATGTTGTTTACGATTATCGTAGAGGATTCTACGATTACTCCTTATCTTCTGCGTCTTTCGCAGCGCCCTCGCGGGTCTCCGGCTTCTTGGCCTCGTGGATGACGATCTGCTGGTAGTCGATGCTGATTCCGTGAGCCGCGAACTTGGAGATGATTCCCTGCCTGATCTGTCCGCTGATGGCCCACTGGCTGCCGTACTCGTCGACATAGAATCCCATCTTGATGAGGAGGTTGCTGTCCTCGAAGGCCTCGAGACGGGTGTACGGCCTCTTGACGCTTCCGTCGGAGATGACGTGGGGGTTCTCGGTGGCCGCCTCCTGCATGAGCTTGCGGGCGAGGTTGACGTCGCTTCCGTAGGCGATGTCCACGGTGAGGTAGACCTTGCTGATGAGGGTCTCGCGGGTGATGTTCCTGATCTTGTTGGTGGTCAGCAGGCTGTTGGGCATGATGAACACGTCGGTGTTGTCCCAGTTCTCCAGGAAGGTGTTCATGACGTTGACCCTGCGGACGCGGTAGACCTGTACGTCGGCACCCACGGCCACCAGGTCGCCCTTCTTGAAGGGACGGGTGGCGAGGATCTCCAGACCGCTGAAGAACTGCTTGAGGACGTCCTGGGCACCCATGGAGATTCCCAGGGACACGAGTCCTGCGGAGGTGATGATCGCAGCGAGGTTGAATCCGAGCAGGCCCATGATGAGCATGGTGGCGACGATGGCGATGACGATCTCGCCGAGATAGAGGAACAGGGGGCGGAAGCTGTCGAAGTCCGCCTCCTCCTCCTTGAGGTTGTAGTCCCCGGCCTTGACGACGGCACGTCTGATGACGGAGTCCACGATGAGCTTGTAAAGCTGCCAGCCGACGATGATTCCCACGATGACGTAGGCGAGGTAGAACAGCCTGTTGATGATGTCGATGATCTCCTCCCCGGCACCCAGGATGCGGAGCACCTGTCCGATGACCCACAGCCATACGATGACCTGGCAGAGGCGGTACAGGAGTTTCTTGAGGGTCTTCCTCTGGGGGTCGTCCTTCTTCATTACGATCCTGGAGCAGACGGGTACCGCGACGAACATCACCGCGTATCCGATGGCCAGCAGGCCGATGAACGAGACGGCGGCGGTGAACCATACGTTGCCGAGGGCACCGCTGAGATCGTTGGGGATGTAGCCCAGGAACTTGTTGTACTTGTCAGAGGTGAGGTTGGAGGTCACATGCAAGGGGAAGTCGTAGTGGCCCTCCTCGAGGAAGTTGGGGTCGCTTCCCTTGTAGACCTTGAAGTACAGGGTGACGGAGTATTCCCCCTGGTGGGCGTACCTGTCGGCGCTCACCGTCATCTTGATGGACGTGTTCTCGCCGGTAGGGAGCTCGATCGGGGCGGTACTGGTGTTGACCTTCGTCGAGGGGTTGTTGGAGGTGGCGGACACGTATGCGACGACGTTCTCGGTGTATGCGTTGTATACGAAGAATGACAGGGTGGTAGAGGAGTTGGCCTCCAGTTCGATCATCTTGTTGCTGTCGTAGATCACATTCAGACTGGTACCGCTCATGTCGGTAGCAGCCGACGACTCCTCGCTGAAGGCGGCGCCCGCCACCGAGAGCAGCATGCAGACCGCGAACAGGCTGATGATGAGCTTGCCCTTACCCCTGTACATGATTAACTGCATTACCCGACTTTATAAAATATAATCGTGAGAGAAGACGCATGGAAGCAGCGGAACTCATCGAGTACGGAGTTGTCGGAATCACGTGTCTGGGTATGTTCCTGGCCGCCCGTTCGGATATACGGACGAGGGAGGTCCCGGACGTTTATTGGGCGTCAATCATGATAGCGGGTTCAGTCGGCGGGGCGGCGGTATGCATCCTCGGCGGAAGCCCCTGGTGGGAGGCGCTCGCCGTGGCCGCTTCACAGTTGCTGTTCATGTATTCCGTGCTCTGCGAGACGAGGATCCCGTATTACCTCCTGGAGGGTGCGGCGGTCTCGCTGGCCGGCGCCCTGATGATGTACGGTTCGGGCGATCCCGGGACCGAGGCCGGGGCGGCCTCCGTCCTGTTCTGCCTGTTCTACCATTTCCTGTACGCGGTGGGCATCGTGCGCGGCGGCGCGGACGCCAAGTGTCTCATGTCTTTGTCCGTCGCGATACCCTCCCTGCCGGAGTACCTGATGGAACCGAACGGGAATGTGCCAGACATCCTGATGAAGGTGTTCTCCCCGTCGGTCTCGGTGCTGTTCCTGTCGTCCGTCCTGTCGGTCGCGGGGGTCATGGTCTACTGCCTCATCCGCAACCGCGGGTCGTTCTATCCGGGGTCATCCCACGGATACATGATGCCCGTGAGGGACGTCCGCGGTGCCTTCGTATGGCCGTCCGAGGACATCCGCGACGGGGTCCGCACCAGGTGTCAGATCCCGGACGACGACGAGGTGGAAGGAATCTGCCAAAAGTTCGAGGAAGCGGGAGAGGACGAGATCTACGTCACGCCGATGGTGCCCTTCATCCTGCCCATGGCGGTTTCCCTGATACTGGTGCTGCTGGTCGGCGACCCTCTGCTCAGCGTATTATGTTGAGCCTGTGGCCGCAGTAGTTGCAGCGGTTGCCGGAGAGTCCGGAGACGTGCACCCTGTAACCCGTCCTCCTGATGACCATCTCCCCGCACTCGGGACAGTAGGTGTTGGAACCCTCGTCGGTCAGTACGTTGCCCACGTACACGTGGTGCATGCCGTGGTCCTCGGCCACCTTCTGCAGCTTGAGGAGGGTGTCCACGGGGGTGGTCCTCACCGCCATCATGTTGTAATCGGGATGGAAGCGGGTGAAGTGGATGGGTATGTCGGGGCTGAGGTGCTCGTGGGCCCACTTGACGAACTTCAGGACCTCGTCCACGGTGTCGTTGTAACCCGGAATCACAAGATAGGTGAGTTCCAGATGGACCTTCGAGGCGTAGGCGATCTCGCATGACGATTTCACGGCCTCCAGGTCGCCTCCGCAGAGGTTCTTGTAGAACTCGTCCCTGAACGCCTTGACATCGATGTTGATGGCCTTGATACCCTTGCAGAGGTCCTTCAGGGGATCCTCGTTGATCATCCCGTTGGAGACCAGCACCATGTCGATGTCGGGCGCCAGGTCCATGGTGTCGCGGATGTACTCGTACCAGATGGACGGCTCGTTGTATGTGAAGGCCATCTGGGTATATCCCTGCTGCCTGCAGAATGCCACCAGATCGGCGGGGGACTTGTAGGTGGTGCGCTTCTTGCCGATGGGCGACTGCGAGATGGAGTAGTTCTGGCAGTAATCGCAGTGCATGTTGCACCCGATGCCGCCGATGGAGAAGATGCTGGAACCGGGATGGAAGTGGTAGAGGGGCTTCTTCTCGATGGGGTCGACCGCCATGGTCGAGATGCGCCCGTAGTTGTACGCCACCAGCTTGCCGTCCACGTTCTTGCGGGACTTGCAGAGGCCGAACCTGTCGGCCGGGATGACGCATCTGTGCGGGCACAGGTCGCAGACGATCCTGTCGCCGTCCGCGTGATAGCACTTTGCTTCCAGATTCGGATTAATAAATGCCGTTCTCCATCACCTTCCTCTCTTCCCCGTCGTTCAGGACGGGACCTTCTCCGTTCGTCACCAGGCCGATTATCGAGAACGCGATGCCCGCGTCGTACAGCTTCTGGAGGTCGGCGCGGTCCAGGGTGAACAGGAGCTCGTACTCCCCTCCCCACCTGGTGACGGTGTCCCTCAGGTCGGCGTGGCTGGCCTCGAGGATGTCCTTGACCTCGTCGTCGACGGGCAGGAACTCCCACTCGATCTCCATCCCCACATGGGACTGCCTGCAGATCTCGGTGGCCGCGTTGGCGAGTCCGTCGGAGAGGTCCATGCACGAGTGCACCGCACCAGTGCCAGACAGCTTGATCCCGTCCTCCACGTGGGGCACCGGGACCATCAGCGAGAAGATCTGGTCCTCGGCCTCGAAGCCGTTCTTGATAGCATAGTATCCTGCGGCGGGTCCTCCGAGCATGCCGGTCACCGCCACGATGTCGCCGGGCTGTGCGCCGCGGCGGGTCATGGGCTTCCTGCCCTCCATGGTGCCGATTGCGGTCCCGGCCACGGCCAGGGAACCGAACTTGGTGTCGCCGCCGACGACCTCCGTCTTGCAGAACTCGCAGCACTGGTCGATGCCGCTCATGATGTCGTAGAGGACCGATTCGTCGGCATCCTCCGGGATTGTCACCGCCGGGAGGAAGCCCAGGGGCCTCGCGCCCATGCTGGCGATGTCGCTGAAGTTCACGGCGGCGGCCGTCCAGCCGAACTGCTCGTAGGTCATGGTCTCGGGGAGATGCCTCTCCTCCGTGACCACGTCGGTGGAGACCACGATGTCGCCGGACGGGTTCCTGATGACGGCGGCATCGTCCCCCGGGCCCACGACGGTGGATTTGGAGCGCGGCCTGATGATGCTCTTGACGGTCTCCACCAGCTGCCTCTCGCCCACCTCCTTCAGCGATGTCATGCTTTCAATACCGTGAAACAACCATTAAATCATTTGCCAGAACGCAGCCATGGCGTCCATCTCCGTCTGGCACAACCGAATCGGATGTCCCGTCGGAGAGGCGGGTGTCCGATTTACGGTCCCCGCGTCGGATTTCGGACTGTCACGACCGTTCCCGCGCGGACATACCCTTATAAGCGATGAGCGGGGATAACCCGTTGATACAAATGATCGTGGACGTCAGATACGGCAAGGACGGATACCAGAGGGTAGACATCCCCGAGAAGAACTACGTCGGAACGTACTATCCCAAGGATGTTGTGTGCGAGCCGGCAGACAAGGTCATCAACGAATCGCTGAACAACCCCCTCGGATACGAGTCCCTGGAGGCATTCCTCGAGGGCGGAAAGGACATCGTCTTCATCGTCAACGACGGAACCAGGCCCACCCCCACCGCAGCGGTCCTCGACGCGCTCGAGGGCAGGATGGACCTCCACAAGGCGAGGTACCTCATCGCCACCGGAACCCACCGTGCACCCACCGAGGAGGAGTACCGCAACATCTTCGGCAGGCACCTCGAGGCACTCCGCGACAGGATCGTCGTCCACGACGCCAAGACGTCCGAGTGCGTCAACCTCGGCACCTCCAAGAACGGCACCCCCATGGAGGTCAACAAGATAGCCGTCGACTCCGACAGGCTCATCGTCATCACCAGCGTCGAGCCCCACTACTTCGCGGGCTGGACCGGCGGAAGGAAGTCCTTCCTCCCCGGAGTCGCATCCTACAAGACCGTCGAGGCCAACCACAAGATGGCCGTCCGCATGGACGCCCAGGCCCTCGCCCTCAAGGGCAACCCCGTCCACGAGGACATGATGGACGCCCTCGAGGTCGTCAAGGGGAAGAAGATCTTCTCCGTCCAGATCGTCATGGACAGGCACCACAACATCTACAAGTCCGCCGCCGGCGACCTGAACCCCGCATTCGAGCAGGCCGTCAAGTGGGGAGAGGAGGTCTTCATCGTCCCCGTCCCCGAGAAGGCAGACATCGTCATCTCCGCCGCGCCCTACCCCATGGATGTCGACCTGTACCAGTCCCAGAAGGCCCTCGACAACGGAAAGTGGGCCCTCAAGGAGGGAGGAACCATCATCATGGTATCCAAGTGCAGGGAGGGAACCGGCAGCGACAACTTCCTCAAGCTCCTGTCGTCCTCCAAGGACCCCAACGAGGTCATCGAGAACATCAAGAAGGGTTACAAGCTCGGATACCACAAGGCCGCCAAGATGGCCGAGATCGCCACCTGGGCCAAGATCTGCGCGGTCACCGACCTGGACCCCACCATCATCAGCGGCGCCAACATGACCCCCTACAAGACCGTCGAGGAGGCCCTCAAGGACGCCCTCGCCGCCAACCCCGACGCAAGGGTCGAGGTGTTCATGGAGGGAAGCGTCACCATCCCCAAGCCCCCGGAGGCCTGAAATTGAGCAGCGCAGTATTCACCACCGAGAAGATCGACCTCATCAGGGACGCCCTCTCTTCCTGCACCATGTGCGGATTCTGCAAGAGCGTGTGCCCCTCCTTCAAAGCAATCAACTGGGATACCGACCTCTCCAGGGGACGTATCGTCATGACCTACGGTCTGGCCACCGGACAGCTGAAGGCCGACCCCTCCGTCGTCCAGAGCATGTACACCTGCACCACCTGCGCGGACTGCGTCAGGAGGTGCCCCTCCAAGGTCAAGATTGTCGACATCATCGAGCTCGCCCGCGCCGACCTGGTCGCCAACGGCCACATCCTGCCCAAGCACAAGGCCATGTGCGAGAACATCCTGAACTACAACAACCCCTTCGCCGAGAAGGAGTCCGTGGCCGAGGTCATGGCCAAGAAGGGCTACGTGCCCCACAACGCACCCGTCGCCTACTTCGCCGGATGCACCGCCACCTACAGGGCCACCAAGACCGCCGACGCCTCGCTCTCCATCCTGAAGAAGCTCGGAGTCGACTTCACCGTGCTCCCCGAGATCTGCTGCGGCTCCGTCATGGGCCGTGTCGGATGGTCCGAGGAGGATCTCGTGAAGATCTACCAGAAGAACGTCGACGAGATCGTCAAGCTCGGGGTCAAGACCCTGGTCCTCTCCTGCGCCGGATGCTACAGGATGTTCAAGATCGAGTACCCCAAGCACGTGGAGGTTCCCTTCGAGGTCCTCCACATGACCGAGTTCCTCGCCAAGCAGGACGTCAAGCTGAAGTCCCTCGGCGACGTCACCGTCACCTACCACGACCCCTGCCACCTCGGCAGGCACTGCGGAGTCTTCGACGCCCCCAGGGACGTCATCAGGAAGTTCCCCGAGGTCAGGTTCAAGGAGATGAAGTACAACAAGTCCACCAGCCACTGCTGCGGCGGAGGCGGAGGAGTCCGTGCCGCCTACCCCGAGGAAGCGGCGGACATCGCCAACACCAGGCTCGACGAGGCCGACTTCGCGGACCTCCTCATCACCACCTGTCCCTTCTGCGTCACCAACCTGTCCGCACAGGTCGGCGACCGCAAGATCAAGGTGGTCGACCTGACCGAACTGGTCGACGAACACCTATGAGCATGCGTGCCTCGGAACTGCTCAGGCGCGGGGCATCACGCCCCGCGCTGATGGGCATCCTCAACGTCACCCCCGATTCTTTTTCGGACGGGGGACAGTGGGTCGATCCCGCTAGTGCCAGACGTCATTGCTTCGATATGATCGAGCAGGGTGCGGACATCATCGACATCGGCGGGGAATCCACCCGTCCCGGCGCCGAACCCGTTCCCGAGGACATCGAGAGGGAACGTGTTCTGAACGCTCTGAAGGCGGTCTCCGGATGCACCGTGCCGATCTCCGTGGATACCATGAAAGCCTCCGTCGCGCGTACGGCCATCGAACATGGGGCATCGATCATCAACGATGTCAGCGGCCTTTCAGATCCTCTTATGGCGGATACCGCCGCGGAGCTCGACGTGCCCCTGGTGATCATGAGCAGCTACGGTACGCCGGCCACCTTCAGGACAGATTTCATCCCCGGCGACGCCGTCGAGTACACACGCGCGAAGCTGCAGTCCCTCATCCAAAAAGCGCTCGATGCCGGTGTCAGGGAGCAAAACATCATCATCGATCCCGGGGTCGGTTTCGGGACCACCCCCGAGCAGGCGATGGAGCTGATCCTGCACACATCGGATTTCTCGTTCGGAAGGTATCCCGTTCTTGTCGGACCTTCCAGGAAACGCTTCCTCGCAAAAACGTACCCGCATCTCGATGCGGATTCCGCCACGGCGGAAGTGTGTCTGCTGGCGGCGGAGCACGGCGCGGATATTCTCCGCGTCCATGACGTGTCCGTGACCGCCAGCAGGTTTAAGGTTTGATCAGGCTGCGGCCTCTTCCCTGGCCTTCTCTTCCTCGATGCTCTCCTTCTTGGCGAGCGCCCTTCTGTGCTTCTTGCGGGCGCCGCAGAACTCACCGATGGGGATGAGGATGCAGCAGAGCATGATGAGGGTGAGGTACTTCTTCAGGCCGTCGAGACCCACATGGAGTCCCTCGATGGATACTCCGGATCCGACGGACACCTCGCCCATGGTCTCCAGGAGGTTGAGCGAGTTGGACGCGCCGGTGATGACCAGGTACAGCCACAGGATGATGGCGAAGCACCTGATGATACCGAAGATCATCCTTCCATAGGTCCCGATTCCGTAATACCTTCCGATACTGCTCAGGAGGATGATGGGAAGGAAACCGACGAGGGCGTTGAAGAGGATTCCTCCGGGTTTCAGCCAGGTACCGATGTTCTTGGCGATCTCGTTGAAGTCGGCGATCTGTCCGGACTCGATGTAGCCCATGATGATGATCAGCGCCACGAAGATGAGGATGTACTCGATGATATCCCAGACGATGGCCTTGAACATCCTGGCCTTGCTGTTGAGATATTTCTTCTCCTCCCTGGAGAGGGTCATCCTCTCCTCCTCGTAGTCGTAATCCTTGTTCTTGTTGCGGCTCATGGATCGACCCCCGCAGTCTTGTAGAGTTCGGTCACGAGCTCGATGAAGGCGGCAGCGTTCTCCTTGGTGATGGTGAAGTCGTTGCCATCGTAGGTGAGGGTCAGTCCGTCCTCTCCGACGGCATCCTTGAGCAGATCGACGGCGGACTTGTCTCCGGCACCCGCCGCGTTGATGGCGATACCGGCCTTTCCACCTCCCTCGTCGGTGATCTTGACGTTGATGGAGGCGCCGTTGGAGGTGGTGAGGGTGAAGTCATCCTTTCCGGCATCCACGAGGCTCTTGGCGATTCCGTCGATGGTCTCGCTTGCGGAGCCGTCGATGACGACCTTGACCTTGGCGGAGCTGTCTCCGGTTCCGGCACCCTTCTCGGGCATGCTGACGCCGGAGGCGACCTGCAGATTCTGCTTGATGTCCAGTCCGAGGTCGACGAGGTACACGCCGTACCATTCCATGTACTTGAATCCGAATGAAAGGACCAGGGGAACGGTGATGTTCCCTTCGGAGTCTACGCCTTCCACGGCATACGCCATGATCGCATACGTCGGGACGATGGATGAGGCATTGATGACCGTGGTATCCTTGGCCTTTATCGTACCGATATCGGCATGGGCTATCTCCGTCCGCTTACCTATGTCTCCCATGTGTACGTCGATGTAAACGCCCTCGAGGTTCTGGGGGAGCTTAGTGGCGACGGCTCCGTTGACCGTCACTTTCATGTTCATACCGCCGTCAATGGATTCGGTGTTGACCGAGAAATCCTCGGTGACACTGAAGATATCGTCCATGCTGTGCACGTCGGTGGGCACTGCGGCGACCACCGCGGTGTACGTGAAGTACACGACGATCGCGACGACGGCAATTTGAGCAACCAATTTACCTGCGTTCACGGGTAATCACGTATTTGTTATCCAATCGTGATTATATAGAATTGCGCGCACGCGCGCTCAGAAAAGGATGCCCAAGGCGAGGATGACAGCAACGCCGATGAGCGCAGCGGCGCTCCAGAAGACGTCCCTGAACTTCTCCTTGCGGATCACTTCCTGGTCCTTGTAGTAGCATTCGACCGAGCAGTAGGCCTGGTCGGAGGGGACGCAGTCGCCGCAGTAGCGGCAGTGGTCGTGGTCTGACAGTTCAGGACTCATGTAAAATTCCATGGCGCTTCCCTTATAAATCATCTATCCGAGTCTTCAGTAGGTGTCCGATTGCCGAAAGACGACAGGTTCGACCGCATGGAACGCACAGGATGGATCGATATGTCCCGCATCCACGGGACCCCCGTCTTCGTGGCAGGTGCGGGTGCCCTCGGCAACGAGGTCATCAAGAATCTGGTCCTTGCGGGTTTCCGCGACATCACCGTGGCAGACTTCGACACGGTGGAGAGGAGCAACCTCAGCCGCTGCGTACTCTTCCGGGAGGAATCGGTGGGGAGGAACAAGGCGGAGGTCGTTGCCGAGGCAGCCTCCGAGCTCGATCCGGAATGCCGCGTGACCGCCGTCCCGGACACCATTCAGAGGACCGACCTGTCGCGCTTCGGCATCCTCATAGGATGCCTCGACAGCATAAGTGCCAGACTGCATCTGAACGCCCATGCGAGGTTCTTCCGCATACCCTATGTGGACGGGGCCACGGACGGTTTCCGCGGCAAGATGCAGACCGTGTTCCCGAAGGGGCCGTGCCTCGAGTGCGGCATGAACTCCACGCACCTGGAGGAGCTGCACAGGACCTTCTCGTGCATCCCCGGGGAGACGGTCCGGGACCCCGTGATCCTCTCGTCGGGGATCACCACCACCGCCGTCATCGCGGCCATGTGCGTGAGGGAGGTCCTGAAGATCGTGTGCGGGAGGACGGACCTTTGCGTCCCGGGGGTCAGCTACTACGACGGCATCTCGGGAAGGACGGACGTGCTGGAGATTGGGTTCCGCAGGGGATGCCCCCATCACGAAGGAGAGTTGAGCCAATGAGAATCAGGATTGTGAACACGATGGACGGAGGGGAGATCGCCGCCGAGATGGATCCGACGGATTCGGCCGGCGATGTTATTGTATTCGCCTCCCAGTACTGGAAGAGGGACCGCAGCGCATTCATCATGAGGGTCGGCAGCAGGCTGATCCCGGAGAGCGCCACGCTCAGCGAGGCCGGTGTGTCCGAAGGAGATACCGTAGAGCTGGTTCCCGACCCCCAGGGCGGATGACATGGGCCTTCCCAGAGCA
>CADAGG010000001.1 GCA_902787415.1 methanogenic archaeon | reverse complement strand
ATGTCCGTATTTCACGAGACATTCGTAGCATCGAACGTCAGAGCGCAAGAGTTCACGTTGTTCCGGATGGTGTCCGGCGGGGATCTTGGCTCTCCATATTCGCCATGCACCTGTTGGCGCATCGCGGCTTGACTGACTATATCCAAGTCCTATATATAGTTATGCGACTCGGAAAAAACACGGTCCAGCACCGCGCATCCCCCGCACGGTGAGACCCCATATTCTTATTATCTAATAAGAGAAAAAGAGGGTAGCCGGCCCGAAGGCCGGTAAGTGGTTTTGTTGATCCTTACTCAGGCGAACAGCGCAGCGGCTGCGTCAGCGCAGGGGTTGAGGATGAGGTCGGGGTAGACTCCGAGCACAACGACGAGGACGACGCAGACGACGATGGCGACGAGGAAGGTCTTGGGGACCTTGATCTTCTCATCGCAGCCCTTGTTGGGCCTCTCGATGTACATTGCCTTGATGACCCTGACGTAGTAGTACAGGGAGATGGCGGAGTTGAGGATGGCAACGAATGCCAGCCAGACCCATCCGGACACCGCGCCCTCGGTACCGAAGATCGCTCCGGAGAAGAGGACGAACTTGGAGGTGAATCCTGCGAGAGGAGGCACTCCGGCAAGGGAGAACAGGAAGACCATCATGGCGAAGGCCAGGAAGGGTGCCCTCCTTGCGAGTCCGTTGTAGTCGGTGATCTTCTCGCCGACTCCGGCGCAGATGAGCGCACCGACGACGAGGAAGGCTCCTCCCTTCATGAACACGTGGGTGAACATGTGGAAGAGACCTCCGGTCACGGCGTACTGGCTCATGACTGCCATCGCGATCAGGATGTAACCAGCCTGGGCGATGGAGGAGTATGCGAGCATCCTCTTGATGTTGTTCTGGGCGATGGCGACAACGTTTCCGATGGTCATCGAAATCGCTGCGATGATCGCGAACAGGTACTGCATAGGCTCGATGGAGACGGTGGCCTGTGCGGCGACGAACATCACGAGGAAGATCTTGAAGAACACGACGAGACCCATCTTCTTGGAACCGGTGGCGAGGAAGGTGGAGACAGGGGTGGCCGCTCCCTCGTAGACATCGGGTGCCCACATGTGGAAGGGTGCTGCCGCAATCTTGAATCCGTATCCTGCGACCATGGTGATGATTCCGATGACGAAGGCCCAGGAGTATCCCTTGGTTGCGAGGGCGGAGCCGAGTGCTCCGAGCTCGAGGGTTCCGAGGGAGCCGTAGATCATGGAGATACCGTAGATCGTCAGTGCGGTGGACAGACCACCGATGATGACGTACTTGACTCCTGCCTCTGCGGCGCGGGGGTCCTTCCTCTTCAGGGTCACGAGTGCGTAGGAGCTGATACTGACTGCCTCGACACCGACGAAGATACCGATGAGGTCGGTGGCGCAGGCCACGAACATCATGCCGGTGGTGGCGATGAGGAGGAGGGCGTTGTATGCTCCGAAGTGCAGCTTGGTGACCTCCCTGCTGGATCCGGATACGAACACGGTGATGAGCGCGACGATCTGGAAGAGCAGGATCATGAGTCCGGTGAACTTGTTGTACACGAACAGACCGTAGAAGGCATCTCCGGGCTGACCGAGCATGTTGTAGCTGCCGAGTCCGTTGTCGGCGGTGAGCATGATCAGGTTCAGGATCATGGAGATGAGGAGTATCACGCAGGAGACTGCGGAGGATACAGAGGTCTTCTTGGTTGCCATGTACACTGCAGGCGAGATGAGCGCACCTACGATCATGATGAGCATAGGTACGACCGCTGTGTAGTACTGGAAGATATTGGTAATGAAGGATGCGTCCATCAGATCAGACCTCCTGCGTATCCGGAGATGTAGCTGATCGCGAGATCAGGCCAGAATCCGTAGATAGCGATGGCAAAGGCCAGGACTCCGAGGACGACTGCCTCGACCCTGTCGACATCGTGCATGTGCGCGACGTCGATCTTGGTGGTGATCCTGCCGAACAGGGTCCTCTGCATTGCCCACAGGTAGTAACCTGCGGTCAGGAGCAGGGAGAGCAGACAGAACACCAGGAGGTAGATCATGTCCTTTGCGAGGGTCCAGTCATAGAACGCGCAGATGATTCCGAACTCTCCCCAGAATCCGATGAGTCCGGGGAGTCCGAGGGATGCCATGAAACAGAACATCATGAATGCTGCGTAGACGGGCACCTTGGAGGCGATTCCACCCATGAGGGGGATCTCCCTGGTTCCGAAGTTGTGGCCTGCGGTACCGCAGACAAGGAACAGCATTCCGGAGATGAGTCCGTGAGCGAACATCTGGAAGATGGCGAACTCGATACCCATCTTGACGAGGTTGGCGTCACCGGAGGCGACACCGCCCATGGCAGCACCCATGGCGACCATGACGAGTCCCATGTGGCTGATGGAGGAGTATGCGACCATCTTCTTGAGGTCCCTCTGGGCGATACAGGCGTACGCACCGTAGATCATGGAGATGATTCCGATGGCGATGACGATGTACTGCCAGCTGCCGAGCGCACCGGGGAGAGCCTCGATGCAGACCCTGATGATACCGTAGGAACCCATCTTAAGCATGACTCCGGCCAGGAGGACGGAACCAGCGGTAGGCGCCTCGACGTGTGCGTCAGGCAGCCAGGTATGGAAGGGAACTGCGGGCATCTTGACAGCGAATCCGAAGAACAGCATTGCGAACACGAGGATCTGGAACACAGAGTCGGCTCCGGGCATCCACTGCTTCACGAATGCGAAGCTGAAGTCGATGGTTCCGCTGCCGGCGAGGTATGCAGACTCGAAGACCATGCTGAAGATTCCGATCAGCATGACCAGCGATGCTACGTGGGTGTAGATGAAGAACTTGATGGCAGAGTAGTGCCTCCTGGGACCTCCGTACCAAGAGATAAGGAAGTACATAGGAATCAGGCTGACCTCCCACATGATGTAGAAGAGGAAGTAGTCTGCAGAGAGGTAAACTCCCATCAGTCCGACCTCGATGGCCAGGAGCAGTGCGTAGAAGTAGTTGGGCCTGTCGCTCTCCTTGTAGGAGAAGGCGATGACCAGCACCTCGAGCATTGCGGTGAGGAAGACCATCAGGAGGCTGAGTCCGTCGACGGTCAGGATGATGGACATCTTGAGTCCGGCGGCGTTGATCCAGCCATAGTTCACATCGAACTTGGAGAGGTCGTTGACGTTGGTGATCATCAGTATAAGGGAGAGCAGGAGGGTCGCTACGGTGAACACGAGTGCCACTGTGCAAGCGTACTTCTGCCTCGATCCGCCCATGAAGAGAGTAATGATGGCTCCGATCAGGGGCACCAGGATAAGTGCGGGTAATACGAATTCCATCAGAACAGACCTCCGAACTGACCGAAGAGAACCAGAACGATGACGAACAGGAACACGATTCCGCCGACGACGACGGATGCGTAGGTGTGCAGGTTACCGTCCTGGGCCTTGCTCATGAGGTCACCTCCGCCGACAACGGCACTGGAGAGTCCGTTGACGGTTCCGTCGATGACCTGCCTGTCGAAGAACTCAACGCCCCTTGCAACATCGTAACCGAGCTTCCAGGAGAGCTGGTTGTACAGCTCGGGGAAGTAGTACCTGTTGGAGATGGTCCTGTAGAGAGCGGACTTGCCGTTCTTGTTGAACCTTCCGGGGTTGATCGTCTTCTTTGCGTACATAAGGTATGCGAGGATGATGGCCACCAGTACGAGTACGATGGTCACGTAGGTCTTCCAGGTCTTGAAGAGCTCGAGGACGGGGTCGAGAGAGATCTCGAACACCTTGCCGGCTCCACCGACGAGGAAGTAGCTGATCGCGTCTCCGTTGGCGACTGCACCGACCTGAGAGAAGGTGAAGACGTGCTCCCAGCCGAAGACTACGATGAATCCTGCGGCGAAAGCGAAGATGGAGAGGATCATGAGGGGAACAGTCATGGAAGCAGGGGACTCACCGTGGCAGTGGTGTCCTCTGTACTCGCCCATGAAGGTCATGAACCACAGCCTGAACATGTAGAATGCGGTCATGAACGCAGTCACGATTCCGAGGAACCAGAGGAGTGCGAAGATGAGTTCGGTGTTGTTGATGTTGCCCTCGAAGAGCTCGAACACGACATCAAGGACGAGATCCTTGGAGAAGAATCCGGCGAAGAAGGGGAATCCTGCGATGGACAGACATCCGATCAGCATGGTGATGGAGGTCTTGGGCATCTTCTTGTGGAGTCCTCCCATGAGGCGCATGTCCTCGGTACCGTTGGCGTGGATGACGGATCCGGAACACAGGAAGAGCAGTGCCTTGAAGAAGGCGTGGTTCACCATGTGGAGACATCCGGCGGAGTAACCGAGAGCACCGGCCGTGAACTCTGCGATGTTCTCGATGACGATGCCTCCTCCCTCGACGGAGATGGCGGATGCCATGAGGTATCCTCCTGCTCCGAGAGACAGGAACATGTAACCGAGCTGGGACAGGGTCGAGTAAGCCAGGACTTTCTTGATGTTCATGTTGTTCATAGCCATGGTGGCCGCGAAGAACGCGGTGACTCCTCCGATGACAGCGACGACGAGCATCACGTTGGGATCGAGGAGGAACAGGGGGTAGGCCCTTGCGACAAGGTACACTCCCGCCTTGACCATGGTTGCGGCGTGGATAAGTGCGGACACAGTGGTAGGTCCGGCCATTGCGTCGGGAAGCCAGTCGAGCAGGGGGAACTGGGCGGACTTGCCGATGACTCCACCGAAGACGAGGAGCGAGGCAAGGGTCATGAGACCGGGGTTCGCGGAGTAGGCTGCTGCGAGGTTGTCGACGTTGAATACGTAGGTGTACTCGAGGTGACCGTTCATTGCGAAGAACAGGATGAACAGTCCTCCCATGAGACATACATCTCCCATCCTGGTGACGAGGAATGCCTTCTTTGCTGCGGATGCGGCGTTGTCGGCCTTGTCGTCTCCCTCGGGGTGGTTGAAGCTCCAGAATCCGATGAGGAGGTAGGAGCAGAGACCCATGATCTCCCAGAAGATGAACATCTCGAGCAGGGTGCTGGAGACTGCGAGTCCCAGCATTCCGGTAAGGAAGAGGGCGACTTCTGCGAAGTACCTCCTCTGCCTCTTGAGCTGGTATTCATCCTCGTATCCTCCCATGTAGCCAAGGGAGTAGGTGAAGATCATCGTGGAGATGAAGGATGCGAAGAGCATCATCAGGCAGGCGAGGATATCGATGTAGAATCCGAAGGTAAGGGTGAAGTTACCGACGGTGAACCAGTCGATGTGCTCCTCGTATGCGTCAGGGTAGTAGTTACCGGCTCCGATGAATCCGGTGTACTCGAGGGTTACCAGAAGCGACAGGATGAACGAGGCCGCGGTACCGAGGATAACGAGGTATCCTCCGTAGTGGGTCTTCTTTCCCATCTTGCTTCCGAGGAATCCGACGATGGTGAAACAGAGCACGGGGATGAGGGGGATGAGCCAGGAATACTGCATAATCATAGTAGCCATGCTTACCACCTCATAGACGTGAGATCGTCGGCGTTCGTGGACTTTCTGACCTTGTATGCGTTGAGCAGGATAGCGATACCGACCGCTACCTCGGCTGCTGCTACGGAGATGGTCATGATTACCATAACCTGTCCGTAGACGTCTCCGGTGAATGCGGAGAACGCCACAAAGTTGATGTTGGCTGCATTGAGCATGAGCTCAGTGCACATCAGGACAATCAGGGTGTTGGGCTTTGCCATGACACCGTATGCTCCGATGGCGAACAGGATCGCTGCGAAGGTGAGGTAATACTCAATCGGTATCATCGTTCTCAACCTCCTCTCTCGCGACACATATTCCTCCGACCATGGCACCGAACATGAGCAGTGCCAGGACGATGAGGAGAGGTCCGTAGGCCTCGAATACGCCATAGTTGAGCGAGTTCTCTTTCAGGGTTCCGTCGTCGTTGGTGTTCGACGGTGCGTTCATTCCCGCCTCTCCGTTGTAGGGGATGGGGGTGGGCTCGTCCATTCCGTCCCAGGAAGTTGCATAGATGCAAGCTCCGAGAGCTACGAGCAGAACGACTGCTACACCGATACCGGCTCCGGCTCTTTTACTCATCATCGAAATCTTCCTCCTGGATGTACCTGCGGGTAAGCATAATGCTGAACGCGAACAGGATGGTGATGGCACCGACGTAGACGAGCAGCTGTATCACGCCTATGAACTCTGCTTCAAGGAAGAAGTAGGTCACGGCGACGGTGACGAACACGAGTGCAAGATAGAATGCACTGTGGACGGGCAGCCTGTCGTAGATAACGTAGATGGCGGCGGTGATGCTGATTGCAGCAAGGATGACGAATGCCACAAGATCTCCGTTGCACCAAAGGTAGTTCACGAAGTCGCAGAATCCATTCCAAATGTCTTCAAGAATTGCCATCAGCACACCTCCTTAAGGTGAAGCGCACTCTTGGGGCATGCGGATACGCAGTTCTCGCAAGATACGCATTTGTCTGCACTGACCTCGGGCCACAGGATGGGTTTACCCTTGGCGTTGGTACCGTGCTCAACCATAGTGATAGCGCCGGTAGGACAGACCTTCTGGCACTTCTTACAGCTGATACATTTCTTCTCGTCGAGCTCAGGGCGGTCCAGTCCGAAGAAGGACTGCCTGATCTCGCCTTTGCCGTTCTGGAAGTCGGAGTAGAGGGTGACCTCGTTCCTGACTTTCATTCCCTCGGTGGTGTTCTCGTAAGCGAGCCTGCGGGGACCGTAGATGAGGTCTGCCCTGGTGTACTCGGCGAGCTCCACGATGGGGGTGACGGTCATTGCGTCCACGGGGCAGTACTCCGCACAGTATGCGCAGAAGGAGCACCTTCCCATGTTGATCTGCGGCCTGGAGACGGTCTTGCCCGCATCGTCGGGAGTGTCCACGAGGATGATTGCGGAGCAGGGACAGTACTTGGCGCACATTCCGCATCCGAGACATTTGTTGAAGTCGAGTCCGGGACGGCCACGGTAGTTGTCGGGGTTCCAGAGTGCTTCGTAGGGGTACAGGACGGTGATGGGTCTGTGGACGGTGGTCTTGGCCATCAGCTTCAGGGTGACGAAGATAGGCCTGACGATCCACAGGTCCTTCCAGCACTTGTGCCTTCCGTCCCTGTATTTCTCAATATATTCCATAGACATCAGAAGACACCTCCAATGAAGAGCTTGAAGATGAGGACGATGACCAAGTTGAGGATGGAGAGAGGCATGAAGACCTTCCATCCGAGGTTGAGGATAGAGTCGGTCCTGACACGTCCGGTTCCGAGCCTGATGGCGATCATGACGAAGAAGATCAGCCATGCCTTCAGGAGGAAGGTGAGCTCAGGTGCGGGGAACCACCACATGAAGTTCTGGTGGAAGCTCGCGATTCCGTCTCCGAGGAAGTAGGTCCACTCCATGAAGGGAAGGTTCCAGCCTCCGAAGAACAGAAGGACGATGATACCGCAGGAACATGCTCCTCTAAGGTAGTCTGCCAGCATGACAAGACCCCATTTCATACCTCCGTACTCGGTCTGCCATCCCTCGACCAGCTCGGACTCAGCCTCTGCAAGGTCGAAAGGTGCACGCTCAGACTCTGCGGTGGCGCAGATCATGAAGGTGACGAATCCGACGAACATGGGGATGACGTACCAGAAGTGTTTGGTCTGGGCCATCACGATGTCACCGATGTTGAGGGATCCGGCGAGGAGTGCGGCGGTTGCGATGATGATCAGCAGGGGGACCTCGTAAGAGATCATCATCTCTGCTGCCCTGATTCCTCCGATAAGGGAGTACTTGTTGTTCTGGGACCATCCGGATACGAGGATGAAGAACGGTGCGAGGGCGTAGAGACCCATGATGATCAGCAGTCCGGCGTCGTAGTTGACGACGAACCACCTGGGGGACAGGGGGACCATACAGTCGATCAGAACAGAGGTTCCGATGATGAGTGCGACGGTCCACCAGTAGGTCATTCCGTCGACCTTCTTGGAGAAGACGTTGTCCTTCATGAAGGTCTTCAGTCCGTCAGCGACGCACTGCAGGAATCCCCACATACCGATCATGGTTCCACGACGGTCCATACCTCTTCCGAGGACCTTACGCTCCTCCCATAGGGAGATCAGACAGGCCACGAAGACGACGGCGAAGACCAGCACCATGAACAGTACGAGGGCGAAGATGTTGTTGGTCATGTCGCAGACGAGCCAGGTGGAGACGTCGTTGCCGGGGAACAGGAGGTCGAGGAGCCAAGCGATGGCACCGCCGATGATGTTCCACAGTTTCATTCCGAGGTCATAGGGCAGGTTGTATGCGTCTCCGAACGGATAGTAGGGGTTGGCCTGAATGGGGTCAGCCCATCCGTGCTGGGAGTAGACGCCGGTGATCCAGTCAATGATACTTGTGTAAGCCATGTCAAATCACCTGTCGGTCTCTCCGAGACACATGTCGATCATTGCCATGATGACAGGAACATCTGCGATCCTGCATCCCATGAGCAAGTCCCTGGAGGACGATACGTTCACAAAGATGGCACTGCGGACCTTGAGCCTGTAGGGGCGGTCGGTACCATCGGATACGAGGTACATGGCGGCCTCTCCGCGGCAGTCCTCGATACGGCAGTAGGTCTTTCCGGCAGGGATCCTGCTGGGGACCTTGAGCCTGTAGGGGGCGCTCCTTCCGAGGGACCTGATCTTGTCGACGCACTGCCTGATGATCCTGGTCGCCTGGAACATCTCTTCGACCCTGATCATGTACCTTGCGTAGGAGTCTCCTGCGGAGAGTACGGGGACGTCGAAGTCCACCAGGTCGTAACCGTCGTAGGGGTCGTCGCGGCGGACATCGAAGTCGACGCCGGTTCCCCTCATGGCGGGTCCGGTGATACCCAGGTTGGCGCACTGCTCCCTGGTGATGATTCCGGTTCCGACCATCCTGGAGATGAAGGTGGAGTTGTTGTCGATAAGTGCGATGATATCCCAGAGGGCTTTGTCGAAGTGATCGCAGCACCTGACGATGTCCCTCATGAACCTGGATTTCTCCTCGTCGTTCATGTCGAGGTCGATGTCGAAGACATCGTTCCTTACTCCTCCGATACGGGGGTAGTTGGTGGTCATCCTGGCACCGCAGAGCCTGACGTTCATATCCATCCAGAACTCCCTCTCCCTGGAGGCCCAGAGGAAGGCGGTGAAGTTACCGAGGTCGGTACCTACCGCTGCGAGCCACATGAGGTGGGACTGGAGACGGTTGATCTCGTCGGCCATGACCCTGATGTACTTGGTCTTCTCGGGAATCTCGATTCCGAGGGCCTTCTCACAGGTCATGCAGTAAAGGTGGGTGTACATCATGGAAGATGCGTAGCAGAGACGGTCGGCCATGGGGATGATCTTGGGATACGTCCTGTTCTCGGCCTCCTTCTCCCAACCCCTGTGGAGGTATCCAACGATGGGGTCGGCATCGGTCACGATTTCTCCGTCCGCCTGGATCTTAAGGGTCCAGAGACCGTGGGAGAAGGGGTGCTGCGGACCCATGGTGATCCACATCTTGTCCATGTCCATGTTCTGGGAGGTGTACTCCTGGACCATTTCCTTGGTGACCTCTGCTCCTTCAGCGATGGCCTGTGCGTCGGGAATCTGAGTCTTTTTCTCGTCTGTCATCTCTTGTCCTCCCTGAGTTTGTAGGACTTCCTCATGGGGAAGAACTCGTAGGTGTCAGGAGTGAGAAGCCTCTCGAGCCTGGGGTGGTGATCGAAAACGATTCCGAAAAGCTCCCAGGTCTCCCTCTCGTGCCAGTTGGCGCCGCCCCAGATGTCGGAGACGGTCTCGATGTGGAGATCGTCGTAGGGGACGTCCACTTCGAGCTCG
This sequence comes from methanogenic archaeon, assembly GCA_902787415.1. Taxonomy (GTDB): domain Archaea; phylum Thermoplasmatota; class Thermoplasmata; order Methanomassiliicoccales; family Methanomethylophilaceae; genus Methanomethylophilus. The sequence continues at coordinate 21,427 of CADAGG010000001.1, read as the reverse complement.
AGGATGACTCCTCTGTAGAAGGTGTAGTTGTCGATCTCGTAGATGACCTGCATCTTGTTCTCGGCGGGGTAGTCCACACCGCAGAGACAGTTGATGTGCTCAAAGCTGAGATCGTCCTGCACGAACTTGCAGATGTCTTTGATGTCTGCCTTGTCGAGCACTTTGGCGTAGACCCTGCGGGTCTCGGTCTTGGTGACCTCGATCTTGCCGGAGAACTTGTCCTCCAGCTTGGATTTGATCTCGGCCTCCCAGGAGTCCTGATATTCACGGATAGTGGTGTCCATATCAAAGCCCCTGTTTGTCCTTGAGGATGACTCCTCTTCTGAAGTACTCGTCAATCTTCTTCTGCAGGAGCATGAAACCATCGATCATGGCGTCAGGCCTTGCAGGGCAGCCGGGAATGTAGAGGTCGACAGGAAGAATCTGGTCGAGTCCCTGGATACAGTTGTATGCATCGTACCAGGGTCCGCCGGAGATGGCGCACTCGCCCATGGCAACGGCCCACTTAGGAGCGGGCATCTCCTCCCAAAGCCTCCTGATGTCGTTACGGATCTTCTTGGAGATCCATCCGTTGACCAGAAGGATATCGGTCTGCCTGGGAGAGGACCTGTAGATCATTCCGTAACGCTCTGCGTCGAAACGAGGCGCGGATGCCTGTGCCATCTCCAGGGCACAACATGCCAGACCCCAGTGAAGGGGGTGCATGGAGTTCTTCATTGCCCAGGACCAGATAGGTCCCGTGAGCTTGTCTATCGTCCTCCTGGTACCGGAGCTGATGAGGTCGTTTATGATCGCGGTGGACCACGACATAAACTCGTCAGCGCTCATGGCAACAGCATGAGGGTAGAGGCTCATATCCATATTTCTTCCTCCTTTTTCAGTGCGTACGTTACGCCCAGAAGCATGATGGCAAGGAACAGAAGCATCCATACGGTTGCAGCGTCGGAAAGTCCGGAGAAAGCAACAGCCCAGATCATAAGGAATGTCACGACCAAATCGAATACCACGAAAATCAGTGCGAATGCGTAGTATTGGAACCTGAACTGGACACGAGCATCGCCGATAGGAACCGAACCACACTCGTATGTCTCCTCTGTCCACTTTGATGATTGCTCAGGTCTGAGGAACCTGGAAACAAACCATGCCAAAGGCGCAAAGCTCATCGATAAGATACCCACGAATAAGAAGGGCACATAGCTTGCGATTAGTGACATTAGTCGCTCGATGATTTTATTATATATAATAAGAGACGTCAGAAAAGGTGGGTCAGTATATAAACCCCCTCAGAGGAAGGAATATTATTTCTAAAAATTATTCCTAACAGAATACTGACAGCTTTTTATCGTACTACTGGGTTGTGTCCGTCATGAAAGCGAAAATCGGATTCATCGGTGCCGGCAGGATGGCCGGAGCGATGATCAAGGGCCTCATAGCCAGGAACGTCTACACGCCCGACGAGATCGTGGCCTGCGCCCCTTCGAAAGAGACCCGCGACAGGATGACCCAGACATGCAAAATCAAGATGTACGAGAGGGCCACCGACCTGGTGGACCTGACCGACGTCCTGGTACTTGCGATCAAACCCAAGCTCATCGCCTCCCTGTTCAAGGACGAGGGCCTGAGGCTCGAAGGGAGGCGTCTCCTCATCAGCATCGCCGCAGGCGTCAAGCTGAAGACCCTCCAGAGCTACGCTCCCAAGGCAAGGATCGTCAGGGTCATGCCCAACCACTGCTGCATGGTCCTGGAGGGCGGTTCCGGTTACGTCATGGGGGAGAAGTGCACTCCTGAGGACAAGACCACCGTGGACACCATCCTCTCCTCCTTCGGTCTGGCCACCGAGGTCCGCGAATCCGACCTGGACGCTGTCACCGGCATCTGCGGGAGCTCTCCCGCCTACCTCTACATGGTCGCCCACGCCCTCATCGAGGCCGGCATGAAGTACGGGCTCACCGAGGAGCAGGCCACCCTGCTGGCCGGCCAGTCCCTGGTCGGGGCGGGAAAGATGGTGCTGGAGTCCGGAATGGGCACCGACGCGCTGGTCGACGGGGTATGCTCCCCCGGGGGAACGACTATCGAAGGCGTTAAGGTGCTCCGCGACGAGCACATGGAGGACATCTTCATGAGATGCGTCGACGCATGCGTGAAGAGGTCCGTAGAAATGGGTAAAGAATGATTGTGCCAGACATCTGATTTTCGATGTCCTCAGCGACTGCGGCGGCCGAAGCTCTTGAGCAGTCCGACCGCAACCCTGGGGGCATTGGCCCAGATGGATCCGGTCTTCCAGTCGAGGTCGTTCTTGTCGGTGATGGTGGAATCCATCATCCTGACGCCCTCCTCCTTTATCGCCCACAGGCGCCTGTCGCACTCCTCCTTGTCGAGGGTCAGCGCCTCGTCGATGGTATGCATGATCCTGCGGGCGGTCTCGGTACGCTCGTTCCTGATTCTCGCCCCTTCCTCGGTCAAGCGTCCGCTCTCGAGCTGGGCATCGGTCAGGGCGATGGCGGCATCGTACGAGGTCTCGGCGATCTCGTCCCTGTTCATCCACACGGTCTCGTAGGAGAGGACGTGCTTCCACGAAGGGCTGTCGAGCAGTTTCCTGTGGTCCTCCAGAGTGCGCGCGCGGAGCTTGTATCCCCATTTCTCGGGGTCCTCGAAGGCGCGGCTGCCGGGATCGACGAAGGGCGCGAAGGGCGAGTCGTAGATGAACAGGTCGTCGTCCTTCCTGACGCAGTCCCACAGCCTCTTGGCGCCCCGGGCGGTCTCCATGGCGGACTCGCGGGTCTGCTGGGGGAGACCGGTCATGAAGAACAGGTCGAACCTGCTGCAGCCGTTCTCGAAGGCTGCGGGGAGGGTGCGCTCGATGGCCTCGTTGGTGTAACCCTTGCCGAGGGCCATGCGCACGGCCTCGTCATAGGAGTCGGGGGAGAACTCGATGCTCCATCCGCCTCCGAAAGCGCGGTCGCATTTCTTGAAGTACTCGGCGTTGGCGCCGTTGAACAGTTCGATGACGAAATGATTGTCTGGGTCTAGCTCTTTCACGGCATTGAGGAACTCGTCCGCGTACTTCATCCCGGCCTGTCTGAGGTCGCCCACGATGAAGATGGGGGCCTTCATGTAGCTGTTGATGTTGGCCACGTCCTCGGCCAGTTTGGCGGGGCTCCTGAAGGCCGGTTTGTGCCTGCAGACGACCCTGCCGTTGGCATCGCGGGAGCCTCCGCACTCGGCGCAGTTGACGGAGCATCCGCGGACGGTGAAGACCGAGGTGAGCGGGGTCTCGGCCCAGCTCTTCCAGGGGAGGGACCCTTTGACGTCCATGGTCCTGATGACGTTCTTGATCATGACGCCGTAGTCGAAGATGACGCTGTCGAGGTCCTCCAGGACATGGGTGACCCCGTTCTCGTGTATCCTGCCTTCGGCGTCCTTCCAGACGAGGTTGGGGACCTCCGACAGGTCTCCGCCCTTGGAGAGCGCGTCGAGGAGCTTCACGGTGGGCACCTCGGTGGTGTCCCCGCGCATGACGAGATCGATCTCCGGCCTGCGGATGAGCTCGTCGTAGAAATACGAGGAGGTGAGTCCTCCGAACTCCACCTTGGCGTCCGGATGGTACTTCTTGACGATCTTCGCCAGTTCGATGGCGCCGTGGGCGTGGGGCATCCAATGGAGGTCGATGCCGTACACGTCGGCGTCGATGCCCTTGATCTTCTTCTCGGCGTCGAACTTCTGGTCGGCCAGCATCTGGCCCGCGATGTTGACGATACGGGTCCTGTAACCGGCCGCTATGAGCTGTGCCGAGATCGTCATGAACCCGATGGGGTACATCTCGAAAACGGGGGACGACGGGATGACGTCGCTCACGGGACCGTAGAATATGGGCTTCTTGCGGAAGTCATACACGCTGGGGGCGTGGAGGAAGACCATATCGTAGCGGGCCGCGGTCTCACTCCCCGTAGCGCCTCTTGCGCTGCTGGTACGAACGGATGGCACGGAGCAAGTCGATGCGCCTGAATCCCGGCCAGTAGATGTCGGTGAAATAGAGCTCGGAATAAGCGAGCTGCCAGAGCAGGAAGTTGGACACCCTTATCTCCCCGGAGGTACGCAGGATGAGGTCGGGATCGGGCATGTCGCCGGTGTAGAGGTGCGAGGAGATCACCTTCTCGGTGATTTCTTCCACGGCCATGTCCCCCGCCTCGATCTTGGCGGCGATCTCCTTGACGGCCTCCACGATCTCCTGGCGGCCGCCGTAGGCGAGGCAGATGCTGATCGTGAACTGGTCGTAGTCCTTGGTCTTCTCGTAGGCGTAGTCGATGGCCTTGCGGACGTTCTCCGGCAGGGCCTCGATCTTACCGATGGCGCGGATGGCCACGCGGTGCTTGTGGATCTTGGGGTTGTCCGCCATCTCCAGGAAGGAGGATTCGGCGAGGTCCATGAGGAAATCGACCTCCTCGCGGTCCCTCTTGAAGTTCTCGGACGAGAAGGCGTAAAGGGTCACGTACTTGACGCCGAGGTCGAGGCACCAGTCCATTACGCTCTCGATCTTCTTCTCCCCGAGCCTGTGGCCCTCGTCGATGTCCGAGTCCAGGAACTCCTTGGCGTAGCGCCTGTTGCCGTCCATGATGATGCCTATGTGCTGCGGGATGTGACCCGCGCGGACGGCCTTGTCGAGCTTGTGCTCGTAGGTGGAATATACCTGTTTGGAGACGATGTCTGGGACTGTCATCCGAGCCCTCACTGGAAGTCTTCGGCGACGCCTGCTGCCTCGGTACCGAGGTCGGCGCAGCCGATGGCGGCGACGGCTCCGATGATGCCGCCGGTGCCGGTGACGCTGATGATCTCCACACCGCTCTCGGCGGCGATCTTCTCCGCGTCCTCGACCTTGTACATGATGCTCTTGGCGTCCCATCCGAACTTCCTGAGCGCGGAGGGGATCTCCAGGCCCTTGAAGACGGTCATGACCGCATCCTCGGAATAGGAGTGGCTCTTGATGTAGTCGTAGCAGAACTCGATGAGCTTGGGCACCTCGTCCTCGCGGATGGCGAAGCTGACGGCGGTGGCGACGCAGTTGGTGGTCTTGGTGGGACACCTGGGGTTCAGCTGGATGATCTTGTGCTCCATGAAGTGTCCGTAGGGGCATTCCCTGGCCATGGCGAGGGAGGTGGCCCAGGTGGCGCCCTTCTCCTTGGTGTCGGTGTCGTCCACGCCGATGATCACGCGGACGAGCTTGGGGGTGAAGATATCCACGTGCGCGGTGTGGCCTCCCCCGATCTTGAACTCGTCGGGGAACTCGGTGCGCAGGACGGTGTCGCATCCGGGAAGACAAGCTCCGATACCCACGGAGGCGCCGGCGATGCCGTACCAGGTGGTGCGGACCTCGTCGCCCTCGACGCGGCATGCCTTGAGGCCCTGTCCGCCCATCTCGGCGGAGGCGGCCCCGAATTTGATCTCCTTCTCTCCGAGGGTCACGTCCATGATGATGGTGGTGCCCTCGATGTTGATGACGTTGATGACGCCTCCGCTCCTCCTGCGGTTGACGACGTCCCACTCGGCGGGTCCGCGGGCGCTGCAGGTCTCGATGACGCGTGCCTTCCCGTGCTTCTCGTCGACCAGGGTGTAGAGGGCCTTGCAGAACATCTTGCCGTATTTGGCCCTGACCTCTTCGGGGGTTAATGTGGTGACCATTGCTCTCACTCCTCGCTCTCCTCGTCCCCCTCGGAGACTGTGATGCAGTCGGCGGGGACCATGTCGCAGAGATAGACGGTCTTGGCCGCCTTGCCGATGGGGTATCCGGCTTCGGCGCACTTCCTGCTGTCGACGGCGAGGATGACGGGGTCGTCGATCCTGACCTCTCCGGCGTGGAGTGCGTCCTCGAAGGTGGCGGACAGGTGGACCATGGTGCGGTCGGTGGGGACGAGTCCCTCCTCGAGGATGGTGTCCACGTCCTCCTCGGACGCGGGGTAGTACAGGTATGCGGGGTTCTTGTCGGTGGGCAGGTCCAGGTTGAGCTTGATGGTGTGGCCGTAGGTGGCACGCACGGTGTTGCCGCGGATCTGGTACCTTCCCTTGGGGTCGGTAAGTGCCAGCGCATCGATGTGGAAGGGCCTGAGCCACTTCACGCGGGAGTTGTGCTCCTTGATGAGCCCGACGATCTCCGGGATGCTGACGAATCCCTGCTCGTTCATCTCGGGAGAGAACTTCCCGTGGCGGAGGATGGCGGCCATCATGCGCCCCAGCTTCTCCACCTCGAAATCGCTCATCACAAACTTTCCGTTGCGCCCGCAGACAGGACATTTGTCCCTGCGGAAGTATCCGTGTTCCTCACACTCGTTGATCACTGTCTCACCCCCATCTCAGCAGCCTTGATGGTGTTCATCATGAGCATGCAGATGGTCATGGGCCCCACACCGCCGGGAACCGGGGTGATTGCGGAGGCCTTCTCCTTAACGTGTTCGAAATCGACGTCGCCCACCACTCTATAGCCGTTCTTGGCGGCGGGGTCCTCGATCCTGTTGGTACCGACGTCGATGACGACCGCCCCCTCCTTGACCATGTCGGCCGTTATGAAACGGGGCCTGCCCATGGCGACGATGAGGATGTCCGCCATGCGGATGATGTCCTCGAACCTCTCGGTGCGGGAGTTCACCACGGTCACCGTGGCGTCCACTCCCTCCCCCTTCTGCATCATGATGTTGGCAAGGGGCTTGCCGACGATGTTGCTGCGGCCCACGATCACCACATGCTTGCCTTTGGTGGCGATTCCGTAGTGCAGAATCATCTGATGGATGCCTGCGGGGGTCGCGGGGAGGAAATCGGCCTCTCCGATTACCATGTTCCCAAGGTTGAACGGATGGAAACAATCGACGTCCTTGGCGGGATTAATGGCCTTGATGACCTCCGACTGGTCGATGTGGGCCGGGAGGGGCAGCTGGACGAGGATGCCGTGCACGGAATCGTCGTCGTTGAGCTTCCTGATCATCGAGATCAGCTCCTCCTGGCTGGTGTCTGCGGGGACGTGCTGCTGGAGGGACTTTACCCCCAGCTCCCTGCACTTCTTGTCCTTCATGTTCACGTAGACCAGCGAGGCGGGGTCGTCTCCCACCATGATTACTGCCAGACACGGTTCGATACCCTTTGCCTTCAGAACGTCGATACGTTCCCTCAGATTCGAGTAGATCGCCTCGGATACCTCTTTGCCGAGTATCAGGTCTGCAGTCATGATAGCCACAACCTTGACCAGCCATATAACTCTATTTGCACCCGCACGGGCGCCTTTAGTCGCGCGACGGTCCGCGCGTACGACGTATGACGGAGTCGGAAAATGCGATGGAACCGCATGTGCCAGATATCTGAAGTTGGGTAAAAAGGGGTAAGGCGGGGGCGCGGGTGCGCCCCCTTGGATGGTTCAGCGGACCTGCGGTGCGGCGACGCGCTTGATGAGCATCCCCTCGATCACGACGGGGCTGTACCTCTCGGCCATGTCCTTGGCGCGCTGGAGCTTGGCCTCGTTGTCGGCGTAGAGGGTGAACAGGACGTCGCCCACCTCGACCCTCTGGCCCTTCTTCTTGAGGAGGAGCATTCCGGCACCCTTGTCGGTGGGGGCTCCGCAGGCCTTGGCGATGGACACCAGATCCTTGTTCTTGATGCTGTGCACGTATCCAGATTTGGTGGACAGGATGTCCGCGGAGTACTTCCCGGGCTCGAGGTCGGAGGACTTCAGGTCGGCCCTTCCGCCCTGCGCCACGACGATCTCCATGAACTTCTTGTGGGCCTTGCCGGACTTGAGGATCTCATGGGCCTTCTCCACCCCGTTCTGGAATCCGCCCATCTCCAGGAGGATTCCCGCGCACTCGCAGGCCTTCTCGATGACGCTGGCGGGGTGCTGCTCTCCCTCGAGGATGCGGATGCACTCCCTGGCCTCGAGATTGGGGCCGATGGCGCTTCCGACGGGCTGGTCGGCGTAGGTGATGGCGCACTCGATGTGCATGCCGATCTTCTCTCCCAGGTCCATGAAGTCGCGGGCGTAGCTGCGGGCCACGTCGATGGTGGGGACCTTGGTGCCGGCGCCAGTGGGGATGTCCACCAGCAGATAGTTGGCGTTGATGGCGAGCTTCTTGCTGAGGATGGAGGCCAGCATCTGGGGGCGGGGGTTGATGCCCAGGGGGTGCTCGATCCTGATGACGATGTCATCCACGGGAGCCAGGTTCATGGATCCTCCCCAGACGAAGGCGCCTCCCACGCTCTCCCCGATCTCCTTCAAACGGTCGGCGGAGACGTTGATGTCGCAGAAGGTCTCCACGAAATCGGAGGTACCGCAGGCGCTGCTGATGGCACGGGACGAGGTCTTGGGGATGAGGAGTCCAGCCGCGGCCACGATGGACACCACGATGGGCGTGATCTTGTTGCCGGGCACTCCTCCGATGCTGTGGAAGTCGAAGATGGGTCCCTTGTCGAAGGGGACGCGGTCGCCGGTGTTCACCATGGCCTTGGTGAACTCCGCGATCTCGTCGAGGTCCATGCCGTTGATGTACAGGGACGTGAGCCAGGATGAGATCTCGATGTGGGACAGACGGCCGGCGTAGATGTCCTTGACTATGGCGTCGATCTCGGCACCCTCCAGCTTCTCGTTGTCCATCTTCTTGCGGATGGCCCTGACGCTCTCGGGTGCGGGAGAGAAGTAGGCGTCGACGGGGTCGCCGTCCTTGACGCCCAGCCTCTTGACTACCTTGTCGGGGAGGAGGACGATGCCCCTCTCGACGAAATGCTCCGAGCTCTGGGCGATGACGGTGATCTCCCCGCGCTCGGCCACGAGGCGGACACGCTCGTTGTCCTTGACGCCGAGTTCGATGCAGTCGGCAGGGTCGAAGATGCATATGGGTGAGGCGGAGAAGGCGTCCATCCGCTTGCAGGTGAATCTCATTTGGTACCCCACCTGTCGAGTGCGAGCTTGAGCTCGTGATGGGTCTCGGCGTACTTCTCGATGTCCACTCCCTCGAATGCGGAATCGACTGCCTGGCACATGGCCATCGCACCCGCTCTCACACCCTCCGGGTGGCCGGCCACGCCGCCTCCCGCCTGGATCTGCAGGTTGTTGGTTCCGGCCGCCTTGATGACCGCCGGGACGATGCCGGGGTACATTCCGCCCGAGCATACGGGCATGACCTTCTTGTAGGGGACGTCGTCCGACTGGCAGGCGAGCTGGTTCTGCTTCCCTTCGGTGATGGCTCCCTCCATCTTGCCCACTCCGAGGGTTCCGATGTGGAGGGCGTCTCCTCCGCACATGCGGACGAGCTTGGCGATGACCCTCATGGAGATTCCGTTGGTCGGGTCCTTGGTCATGGCCGCGTGCATGGTCCTGTGGACGTGGATCGGGACCTTGATCTTGGGGTCCTCGGCGACTGCCTGGATGGCTCCGTATCCGCAGGTGAGGACGTCGATCATGAGCTGCGAGGCGCCCCATTTCTGGGCATCCTCCGCCAGCTCCCTGACGTCCTGTCCGTTGGTGCTGATGTTGATGGCGTGGACCATGTAGTGGCCCTCCTCCCTCAGCCTGTCGAGGGCCTCGGCGACGGCCTTGGTACGGTCCTCGATGGGGCAGAACGCCTGGTCCACCAGGGTCTCGTCGTCCTTGCCGTTGGTGAGCCCTCCGCTTCCGGCCTCGTAGATGTACTTAGCGGTGTCCTTGGGGGAGAGCCCGATCTTGGGCTTCACGATGGTTCCCACCAGGGGTTTCTCGGGGCGATGCAGGATCTCCCTGAGTCCGGCGTCTCCGAACTTGGGTCCCTTGTACTGTTTGAGAATGCCCTTGGGGAACTCCACGTCCTCCAGCCTGACGCCCTTAAGCGCGCTGAGGCCGTAGAGGTTGCCGGAGATGACCGAGAGGATCTGGGGGACCGCGCCCACCTTGATGCTGAAATCCGCCTCGGGGAAGGCTATGGTCACCATGTCGCCGTCGATGGCGGTGACCTTGGCGGCGTAGTTCCTGAAGACCTCGTCGTTGAGGGTCGAGATACCCGTCCAGGTACCGGTAGACTGCTCCGCGGCGATGGCCTCCGCCGCCTTCTCCATGGGGAGGTCCGTGGTCACACGGTATTTGCACACGACGTAGGCGTCCCTGTCTATCTCCTCGCCCAATGCCATATAGGAATAGCTGCCCATCTTATCACTCCAGATTGAAAATCGAATCTCCTAACTGTCTGACCATCACGCCGTATACCGCTCCGGGGGACATGATCCCGAGCTCCGTGATGATGTTGTCTATGTATCTTGCGGGGGTGGTGTCGAACACGGGGTTGAACACCTTCACTCCCTCCGGGATCTCCCCGGGCCTGACGACCTCGTCGATGTTGCGCTCCTCGATGGTCACGGTGTCGCCGAACATGGTCTTGGGGGAGAACTTGTAGGTCTCGCTGCAGACGTTGAACTCCGCCCTGCACTCCCTGGCCGCCATGGCCACCTGGGAGGTGCCGATCTTGTTGATCAGCGAACCGGACGAGGTGATGGTGTCGGCCCCGACGAACACGCGGTCGACACGGGACATGACCGTCCTGACCGCGCTGTCGATGATGAGGGTGACGTCCACGCCCGCTTTGCTGAGGTCGTTGACCGTGAGGATGCCCTGTCTCCAGGGCCTCGACTCGGTGGCGTACACCTTGATGTCCTTGCCCTGCCTCACCGCCTCCGCGATGACGCCGATGGCGGCGCTGCTGTTGCAGTGGGTCATCAGGGTGTCTCCCGACTTTATCCTCTTCGAACCGATCCTGGCGATCCTCTGGACCGCCTTCTCGGACTCCTCGGCGAATCTCCTGCCGTCGGCGATGACCGCCTCGCGGGCCGCCTCGAAGGATTCCGCATCCTTCAGGCCGCGCACGGTGGCGTGCACCCCGTTCCACAGCGATACCGCGGTGGGGCGGGAATCCAGCAGCGTGTCCGAGGCCTTCCTGATGTCGGACCTGAACTGTTCCAGATCCCTCACGGTGTATGCCTCTGCATAGGCCGCCAGGGCCAGTGCGCCGGCGCGTGCTATCCTGCCCGCACCGCGGACCTTCATGTCGCGGATGTCCGAAGCCGTCGAAAAGATGATGTCGTTCACGAGGGACGTAATCTGCGCGCGACAATATAATAATGGCTCTGTGGAGAGTTGGCTGAGTGGGCCCATCGGGCCTTAACCCCCATAAACCGAATATTTAATTGACTGATGCGGATACGGAGTCCATGGCAGGCAAGAAGCATCTCCGGATGAGAGGTGTCAAACAGGCATCCAAGAGACTCGAGGACGATATCCTGGGACGTTCCAAGGACATCGCTGAGAACCCCGGTCTCCTGAGGCCCATGTGCGCGGGCGGATGCAAGAAGTGCTTCTTCGACAAGGTCTTCAAGGACATCGACAAGGTCACCGAGCACAGGAACGACGAGTCCGTCTGCCTCAAATACGCTTCCAAGGGATTCTTCGAGGACATGGCCAAGGCCTACGCCGGTACGATATCCCTCAACGCGGCCGGGAAGATCCCGCTGCTGGCCACCGCCACCGTGGGCGGGGAGAAGGTCCCCTACGCCGTGAGGGGCTCCGTGAACCCGGCGCTCCTGATCGGATGCCAGCACTACGACGATCCCAAGATCAGACTGCTCTACTACAACACCTTCATCAGGAAGTACAAGCTCCACCTGTACTCATTCTCGGACGGCATGGTCTGCTCCGATGTGCCCAACATGCCTGAGGACTACATGTACGAGGCCTGGTGGGACACCCCCTACAAGTTCAAGGACGACGAGATCGACTGCGGCCACAAGGGCGCGGTCTCCCTCAACATCCGCATCAAATCTCTGGATGCCACCATCCACATCTGCGAGGACTGCGCCAAGGACGTGCCCACCCTCGCCTACCTGGTCTCCAAGATCTGCGCCATCGACCCCCTCGACGACTTCGAGGTCACGGTCGAGCACAAATACCACTCGGAATCCGAGTCTGGCACTGTTGCGATCGAGGGCGACGACCTCAAGAGCTACATGATCGGTAAGCTCACCGATCGCAGCCTCGTGGACAAGATCAAGAGGGAGAAGCTCGGCCTCCTCTCGCAGAGCCGGGAGCTCACCCTGCTCATCGGCGAGAAGAACTACGGCTCCGACCTGGAGACTTTCATCAAGGACCTCGAGGGCCCCCAGGACGAGAAGGACGGCCTCACCAGGCTGCTGACCGCCCACCCCATGCCCGTGGTCCTCCGCAACGGCAAGACCAACGAGGCCATCTCCCTCCTGTGGGACGACAACTGGCGCGAGATCATCGCCGCCTTCACTTCCGATGACTTCGCGGCCACCTATCAGGAACAGCCCAAGGCGGCCCCCTCCGTCGTGCTCGAGAGCGCCCACCGCGCATTCATCTCCAGGGATGTCGTCAACAGCCTCCCCGTATTCAGCAAGCCGGGATACATGACCAAGCTGGCCGACAGCCTGGCGAAGGCCGCCAAGGTCGGCGGGTTCCCCATGCTCCACGAGACAGCGCTCGAATCCACCGTGAAGGACTCCAAGGCCAAGGCCCTGGTGGCGGCGTTCGTGTTCCTCTACGACGAGAAGGCGGACCTGCACTTCACGCTGAACGCGGAGGACAGGGATTTCGTGGAATTCCTCAAGCCCTTCGCGAAGAAGGTCATCGATGCGGACGGCAAGACCTACCGCGACGACATGAACACCCTTCTGATGGCGAGCAGCTCCGGGGAATCGGTCTGATCATACCCTGATGTCCGCCACGTAGTGGGAGACCCCGGGTGCGAAGGACTTCACTTCTATTATCCTCTCGATTGTGTAATCTCCGCAGTCCCTGTCGAAGATCTCGCGCACCATCTTTTCCTCCTTCCCCACAGGGAAGGTGTCGTGATAGTGGATGATGCAGCCCGGCTTGGCCATCTCGAGGGCCTTGGGCACGAATACCGAGGTGGTCTGCACATATCCCATGAGGATACGGTCGGCGAACGCCCTGCCGGGGATGTCGCGGTTGTCACCCAGGAGGGGTATGACATTGTCTATTCCGTTAAGTGCCAGATTCTTCAGGAGGAACCTGTATGAATTGGGGTTCTTCTCGCAGGCGAACACCCTCCTGGCGCCGGAGTACTTGGCCAGCGGGAGGGTGAAGTAACCGATCCCGCAGAACATGTCGACCACGGTCTCCCCGGTGCAGTCCAGGCATTTCATGCGCTTCCTCTCGGCCAGGTTGCCGGAGGCGAACATGACCTTGGTCACGTCGAAGCAGTAGCGGATGCCGTTCTCCAGCTTCACCGACTCTCCCGCGGGACCATAGAGGAGGGTCATGTCTGGTTCGCGGAACTCCCCGGAGACGCCGGAAACGTCGGCCAGCACCGACCGGGCCGACAAAACCTCGGCATAGGTCCTGCCGATGAGCTCCCCGTACTCGAAGAGGGAAGGGTCCATCTTGACCGTGACCACATCGCCGGCGATCTCCCACTTGTCGGGGAGGAGGGATGTCCTGTCACCGAGCGTTCCCTCCAGCCTCTCCCTGATGCGCTCGAGCGGGGGACGGGACTCCTCGGAGTATGCGGGACCCGAGGTGAGCGATAGACCCAGACTGCGGATAGTATCCTCCTTTCCGGGAAGTATGGGGACCAGTTTGACGCCGTCCGCGGAGGTGATTCTCGCAGAGAGGTCGACGCATCCCTGCTCCTTCAGATAGGGGATGAGTTCGGCTGCGCGGTCCGCGGGGACGACCGCTTCCGAGACCTGCTTCATTTCCTAGCCCTCAGGTAGGCCTTGAGAACGGCGGACTTGACGCCCTTCTTCCTGAGGATCGGTTTGATGACGGTTCCGGGATCGTCGATGTCGATGTCATTGAGGACCTCGACGATGTCCGGCCTGGAGAAAAGATGTCCGAACTCGTTGAGCGCGTCGTCGTCCAGACGGTCGTAGTATTCGCGGAGCCAGTTCCCGCGTGAGAGCGATTTGCCCATGGCACGCCTCCAGGAGCGCTCGTAGGTGGAGAGCACGGTGCCGTTGAATGTCCTGGTGCTGAAGGCGCGGTCCACCGCCTCCTTGAGCGCGGGTGCGGCCAGGGAGATGGGGTACAGGCCTCCTCCGGAGACGGGTTTGATCTGTCCCGCGGCGTCGCCGATGAGGAGCAGGCGGTCGGAATAGGTGGTGCGCCTGCCGCCCATGGGGATCTTCCCGGTATAGGTCTTGAGACGCTCCTTTCCCGCTAGTCCCAGATTGTCCAAGAGTCTGTCGAGGTACTGCTTGGGGGTGCCGTACTGGGCGGCCACGGCCAAGCCGAAACGGGTGGTGTCCCCGAGGGGGAGCTGCCACGAGAAGAAGCCGGGGGCGATATCGTTGCCGAGGCGGAGGATCATCTTCTCCTCCTCTTCGGAACGGTATTTCAGATCGACCTGTATGCCGCGGAGGTAGTACTTCACCTGGTTGTTCCCGAGGGAGGCCGCGATGACGGAGTTCTGTCCGTCGGCCCCCACCAGGATGTCGGAGCGGAACTGCCCGACGTTGGTGTCCACGGTGACCCCCTTATCGGAGATGTCGTGCGCCTTGTAGTGGACCCCGTACTTGACGGTGGTGCCGGCGGTCACCGCGCGGTCGACCAGCTTCTGGTCGAAGTCCATGCGGTCGATGATGAGCGCGTAGGGCATCCTCTTGGAGGTGTGGATGGCGGAGCCGTCGGGCAGGACGACATCCGCGGAAGTCACGGTGCCGAGAAGTTTGGGCCTGACACCGTAGGTTTCGAGCAGCGAGGGAGAGATGACCCCGGCGCAGTGGACGGGCTCTCCCGCGTTGTGATGCTCTTCGAGAAGTGTGACGTCCCTGCCGGATGATGCGAGAAGTCTGGCGGTGAATGCCCCCGCGGGTCCTCCTCCTACAATCGTCACATCCGGCATGGGTTATCACGTGTTTACTGAGAACCGTTGACCTTCTCGTAGTCTGCCTTGAACTTGGCGATACCCTCATCGGTCTTCGGGTGCTTGAGCATGAGGTCGAGCACGTTGAAGGGGATGGTGGCGATGTCGCAGCCCATCTCGGCAGCGTCGAGGACGTGCATGGGGTTCCTGATGCTGGCGGCGATGACCTGGGTGCCCATTCCGTAGTTCTTCAGGATCTGCACGGTCTCGGCCAGCATGTCGTTTCCGCGGTCTCCGATGTCGTCGAGCCTTCCGATGAAGGGGGAGACGTAGGCTGCTCCGGCCTTGGCGGCGAGGAGTGCCTGGAGAGGGGAGAAGATGAGGGTGACGTTGACGTCGATGCCCTCCTCGTTGAGGACCTTGGTCGCTTTGAGGGTGGCCTCGCACATGGGCAGCTTGACGTTGACGTTGGGTGCGATGGCGGCGAGCCTGCGGCCCTCCTCGATCATTCCCTCGGCGTCCAGTGCCATGACCTCTGCGGAGACGGGACGGTCTCCGAGGATCTTGGCGATCTCAGCCACGCGGGTGGGGGTGTCGGTGCCCTCTTTGGCGACGAGGCTGGGGTTGGTGGTAACTCCGTCCAGGATTCCCCAGCTGTCGATCCTCTTGATCTGTTCCAGGTTTGCGGTGTCGATGAATATCCTCATGTCCTCTCCAGACTCGCCGAAGGTGTCCTTGGTTCCTACCCTTCCCATGGGGGTGGGCAGCTTCTCAGCCAGGCACTCGGCGACGGCGGAACCCAGTCCTCCGATGATGCTGTGCTCCTCGGCGGTGACGACGGCTCCGGTCTTGGAGGCGGTCCTGACGATCGCGTCCTCGTCCAGGGGCTTGATGGTGGCCATGTTGATGACCTCGGCGCTGATGCCCTCCTTCTCGAGCAGGGCGGCGGCCTCGAGGCTGGTCTGCACCATCTGTCCGCAGGCGATGATGGATACGTCCTTTCCCTCCCTGACGGTGTCGGCCTTGCCGATGGTGAATCCGCATCCCGCCTCTTTGATGACGGGGAACTCGGAACGGCCCATCCTCATGTAGGCGGGGCCCTGGTGGTCGGCCAGTGCGAGGGTGGCTGCGTATGCCTCGTGGGCGTCGCAGGGCACCACGACGGTCATGTTGGGGAGGGCGCGCATGATGGCGATGTCCTCCAGTGCCTGGTGGGTGGCCCCGTCGGGTCCGACGGACAGTCCGCAGTGGGTGGCCACGATCTTGACGTTGAGGCAGGGGTAGGCCACGGCCATCCTGATCTGCTCCCAGCACCTTCCGCTGGCGAACACACCGAAGGTGGATGCGAAGGCTACCTTGCCGGAGGCTGCCATGCCGGCGGCGACTCCGATCATGTTGGATTCCGCGATTCCGGTCTGCACGAACCTCTCGGGTGCGGCGGACTGGAAGCTGGAGGTCTTGGTGGATCCTGCCAGGTCGGCGTCGAAGACGACCACGTCGGGGTGGGTCTCGGCGAGCTTGGCGAGGGCCTTTCCGTAATAGGAACGCTGTGCGAGTTTCTCTCCGCTCATCTGATCACCGCCTTGAGTTCGGCGACGGCCTTGGCATACTCCTCGGGGTTGCAGGCCTTTCCGTGGAATCCCACGTTGTTCTCCATGAAGGAGACTCCCTTTCCCTTGACGGTGTTGAGGATGATGACAGTGGGGTTCTTCTTGGACCTGGCGGCCTTGCCGCAGGCGTCGATGATCATGCGGATGTTGTGTCCGTCGATGATCTCCACGTTCCATCCGAACGCCTTGAACTTCTCGGGGAGCGGGTCGAGGCCCATGACCTCCTCGGTGTTGCCGGAGATCTGGAGCCTGTTGCGGTCGACCAGCGCGGTGAGGTTGGAGAGTCCGTAGGCGTGGGCGAACATGGCCGCCTCCCAGTTCTGACCCTCCTGGAGCTCTCCGTCGCCGAGCAGGCAGTAGGTGCGGTAGCTCTTACCGTCCATCTTGCCGGCCAGGGCGATTCCGCAGGCCATGCTGAGACCCTGTCCGAGGGAGCCGGTGGTGACCTCCACTCCGGGCACGTCGTGATAGGCGGGGTGCCCCTGGAGCCTGGAGCCGATCTTCCTGAGGGTCTTGAGCTCGTCGGTGGGGAAGTAACCCCTCTCGGCGAGCGCCGCGTAGAGGATGGGGGCCGCGTGTCCCTTGGAGAGGACGAACCTGTCCCTGTCGTCCTTGTAGGGATCGGCGGGGTCGATGTTCATGATGCGGAAGTAGAGGGCTGCGACCGCGTCGGCTGCCGAGAGCGATCCTCCGGGATGTCCGGAGCCGGCCGCGGTGGTCATCTCGATGACGTCCAGCCTCATCTTGTTGGCGATGTTCTGAATCTCGTCCACGTTGAGCTGTTCTGCCATCTTCCTCACTCGTTCTCGATCCTGGGTGCCAGGAAGTACACCACGCGGGCGTGGCCCTCCGCCAGGTTGAAGAGGAACTTGACGGGGTAGTCGTTGTCAAGCTGGATGTCTACTACGGTACCGGCCGGGATCACCTTGACGATGTTGGAGAAGTAGTCGAGGGGGTAGAGGCTGGTGACGGGGGCGTCCGCGACGATGCTCTCGAGATCGGAGACAGGGACCCTGAGGCTGGCGTAGTCCATGTCGCCCTCGCAGGAGAGCTCGAATCCGTTGGGATCGGCCATGAGTTTGATGTGGTCGGAGATGGACTCGGCTGCGCGGATTCCCTTCTGAAGCTGATCGATGGGGATCTTGACGCTGACGGGGAGTTCCATCTGGGGGACCTTGGGGTCGTTCATTCCGCTGGTGTCGACGACGCTCATGCGCCTGACGATGTTGCCGATGGTGATGGTGAGGCGTCCCTGGTCGGGGTCGTGCTCCATGCGGATGGTGTCGTTGGGGCCGGCGAGCTTCAGCACGGTCTTGATCTTGTCGAGGTCGAGTCCGATCTCGGTCTCGTCGGCCTCGTAGCTGATGAAGGCGTCCTTGTCGACGACGATCTCCATCATGGCGACGTGGGCGGGGTCCATGGCCTTCATGCTGATGGTGTCGGCATTGATGGCGACCTTGGTCTCGTCGACCAGGGTGGAGATGATGTAGACCAGACCCTTGAGGGTGTCTGCCTTGAGTTCTGCTTTGAACATCTGGACCACCTGCTTCAGTTGACTCTCCAGTTGTGGTTGCACTTGCAGCAGCGGTAGAACACGGTCTCAGGCTCATCCGCGGCGCGGGTCTGCCTGATGACGTAGTACGCTTCTGTGTGTCCGCACTTGGGGCAAAGGATGTTGGTCTTCGGGAGGGTGGCGTCGTCGGAGAGGATTCCGATCTCCTTCTCCTGGGAGCTGGTCTTGACGATGGTGGCACCTCCGATGGGCCTGGTGCAGTCGCAAGGCCTCTCTTCTCCGGTCACCTTGTCCTTAACGGTTCCCCTGCAGACGTACATACCGTTGGAGGGGAACATCATAGATCCGCATTCTGGGCAAAACAATTCAATCAGCCTCTTGTTTATTGGTTGTCGGACAAACCCTATCTATATTTAGAATTTTTTTGGATTGAAAGACTGTAAATTGTCGGATACAGCTGCAAACCGCACGAACGGTTTTTGAAGACGGGAAAAACGCCTCTTAACGACGTTCATCCGGCGGTCCGGCGGAGGAAACTCGGCAGGGTCTGCACGAATTGACGAAAAAAGTACCGCAACGTACTGTCTGGCACTATTGCGTGAAAAGGAAGTGGTTTGGGAGGGGGCGGACCCCCTCCGGTGATCAGCGCTTCTTCTTGGCCTTGGACTTGGACTTGGCCTTCTTCATGGCGCGCATGTTCTCCTTAACAGCGTCGTAGACGACCTGTGCCTCCTCGGCACCGTCGGTGACCTTCGACTCGTCGAAGTGGAGAACGATCCAGCCCTTCTTGGCGAGGATCTCGTCGTTGCTGTGGTCGGGTGCGCCTGCGTCGATGTAGACGGCGACCTTGCTCTTGACGAAAGCGACGGGGATGAAGTAGGGACCGTAGTTCTTCCTGCAGCGGAGACCCTTGTTCCAGCATGCCCTCCTGAGGAGTGCTGCGGGGGTGTCGGGCTCGAGCTCGAAGTCATCGTCGTCGAAGTCCTCGTCTCCGGACATCTCGCCCTCGGGCTCCTCGCCGGTGCTGACGACGATTCCGGTGAGAGCGGAGAGCTTCTCGTAGAGCGGGGGATCGGCGACGCTGATGACGGCCATGATCTCGTAGTCGGACATCTCTTCGGCCCTGTCCTCGCCGACTTCCGCGACGGTGACGTTCCATCCCTGCTCGAGGAGCCTGTCGAGTTCGCTCTGCTCCTCTGCGGGTTCGTCCTTCTTGTCCTCGGATGCTGCAACGGCTGCGGCTGCTACGGCGGTGGCTGCTGCTGCGGCTGCTGCCTTCTCTGCTGCCTCCTTCTCGGCGGCTGCCTTGGCTGCGGCCTCTGCGTCTGCCTTGGCCTTCTCCTCTGCGGCGGCTTTCTCCTCTGCCTCCTTGGCTGCTGCTGCCTTCTCGGCTGCCTCCTTCTCGGCGGCTGCCTTGGCTGCGGCTTCCTTGGCTGCGGCTTCCTTGTCGGCCTCGGTCTCTGCGGCCTTCAGTCCGGTGGCCTCGGAGATCTTGTTGTAGAGGTCCTCGTCCTCCTCGCGGATGACGGCCATGATCTCCTCGTCGGACATGTCCTCGGCCTTGTCGCCGACCTTGGCGGTGGCGACGTTCCAGCCCTGCTCGAGGAGCTTGTCGAGCTCGCTGTCCTTGGCTGCCTCGCCCTCCTTGGACTCGGCTGCCTCGGTCTTTCCGTGCTCTGCCTCCTCGTGGGGGACGGCGGTGTGAGTGTATGCTGCGGAGAGTCCGGTGGCCTCGGCGATCTTGTTGTAGAGGTCCTCGTCCTCCTCGCGGATGACTGCCATGATCTCCTCGTCGGACATGTCGTTGGCCTTGTCCTCACCGACCTTGGCGACGGTGACCTTCCAACCCTAGCCTGCTTGGCTGCGGCTGCCTCGATCTCCTCGGCGGTGAGCTTGACAGGAACTGCGACGGTCACACCGGCGAGGATGAGGAGGATGATTCCGATGAAGACGGTGACCATTCCTCCGAGGAGTGCGATGAGATAGAGAAGGTAGAGGACGACGGCGAGGGCGACTGCGATGACGGGGAGTGCGTACCTCCTCTTCTCGAAGCCCATGACGAGGACTGCGAAGGCGAGGAAGAAGAATGCTCCGAGGTAGTCGTACTCGATGCTCCTCTCGGTGATTCCGGTGACGTTCTTGAGGACGGTGACCAGAATGATGAGTGCGAAGACTCCGAAGGAGACTCCGGCGATGGAGACGGATCCTTTCTTGGAGGATACGCCTGCTGCGACGGCCGTAACAGCGGCCGCCAGGAGGATCAGACCGGCGAAGATGGCGATCTGATCGAACTTGTCGTTTGCTAAGAATGCGCTCAGCCTGACGCCTTCCTCGAGGGTTAAACCGTCGGAAAGGGCGAGGCCTATCGCGATGAAGAATACTATGCCCGCAATGATGGAAAGTATGCCGGCACATTTTGCCCAACCGTTCATGCTGTTCGTATTGCTTTCCCGATATAATAGGTTGAGCCTTAACGGGGAATCGGAGATGTGCCAAAAATCGCGTCTGGGTCTTAGAAAGGCCAAAAATCGCCGATTTTGATATAATCCTGTCTGGCACTTGTCACGTCCGCCGCGGATGTCATAATATGTGGGTTTTACCATGCTGGCTCATACGCTTTCCAAGTCCGCGCGCGTCCGCTCTCCCGCACGCCTGCGGACCTTTCCCGCGCGCATAAGGTAATATAGGGAGAGCGATTAGGTGGGATATTCACGCACGGCAAATGCCGATGCTTTCACAGTCTCGGAGAGCCACTCTCCATTCACGCCGAAAGGCAAAATCACAGACACAAGGAGATAAAAACCCATGAAAATGAAATGCAACTTCCTCGGAGGGGCCGACATCGTAGGACGTATGGCCATGACGATGGAGGTCGACGGGAAAACCATGCTGGTGGAGTACGGAATCAGTCCCACCAAGCCTCCGGAGTACCCGCTCCCCATCCCCGGCAAGATCGACCACGTCTTCCTCACCCACAGCCACCTCGACCACTGCGGAATGATCCCCGCAGTGTGCGGAAAGCAGAACTGCGAGCTGTTCACCACCCCCCTGACCGCCGAGATCGCGGAGCTGATGATGTACGACAGCCTCAAGATCGCCAAGGCCGAGGGTTACCCCCAGCCCTACACGCAGAAGGACATCGAGACCACCATGAAGCACGTCGTCCCCCTCACCTTCGACGACACCATCGAGCTCGGGAACATCGACGTCACCTTCCGCTCAGCCGGACACGTCCCCGGAGCCACCATGTTCGAGTTCCAGGGCGAGGGCAGCACCATCTACTCCGGTGACATCCACACCGAGGACCAGAAGCTCGTCCTCGGAGCCAGACCCAGGGACTGCAGGAACCTCTTCATCGAGGGAACCTACGGCGGAAGGAACCACCCCCCGAAGGAGGACACCATCAACGCCTTCATCGCCAAGATCGACGAGGTCATCGACCGCGGAGGAAGGGTCGTCATCCCCTG